>CAZJOE010000194.1:0-4517 GCA_964547555.1 uncultured Elusimicrobia bacterium
ACATTGGCGTTGGTGGCGGATCCTTCGCTCACTATAAATGAGGTGGATGTGCGAAAGGCGATCGCGCGGATTCGGTGGGTCCTCAATCCCAAACCGAAGACTGAAAATTAATAGGAGGATTTAAAATGAATTGGTTATCAGATCCGCAAGCGTGGCTTGCTCTTGGTACTTTGACGGCGCTCGAAGTGGTGTTGGGTGTCGATAATGTTATTTTTATTTCCATCCTGGTGGGGAAATTGCCGCCGGAGAAACAGAATCGGGCCCGTTTAGCGGGTCTGGGATTGGCGATGGGAATGCGGATTCTTTTGCTTTTTTCACTTTCGTGGGTGATGAGTTTAACCAAACCGCTGTTCAATTTTTGGAGTCAGGAGATCTCAGGTCGCGATTTGATTCTTCTTTTTGGGGGACTTTTTCTGCTCGCCAAAGCCACTCATGAAATCCACGATAAGTTGGAAGGATCGACGGAACATTCTGCAGCGAGGACCTATGCCACTTTTTGGAGCATTCTCATTCAAATCCTGCTTCTCGATGTCGTATTTTCACTCGATTCCGTGATAACCGCCATCGGCATGGCGACAGAGGTGTCCGTGATGGTGGTGGCGGTTGTTATCTCGGTTATTTTTATGATGATTTTCTCAGGGAAAATTAGTGATTTTGTCCATCGGCATCCCACCATTAAAATTTTAGCGCTCAGCTTTTTGCTCCTGATCGGCGTCATGCTCATCGCCGAAGGATTCGACCGCCATATCCCCAAAGGATATGTCTATTTCGCCATGGCCTTTTCGGTCTTTGTGGAAATGATAAATCTGAAAGTCAGGGGAAAAAGTGCCACGCCGGTGCAGTTGAAAGAGCCCTCTATTTAAGAATTAAGCTATGCTTCGTTCCAACCTGAAGTTAATAAAGGAGAGTTAAATGAATTACAAGCAAATACGGTCTTTAATCGCTGCGGGCGTTTTCTCAGCCGCCACCTTGGCAGGAAATGCTTATGCGCAGGACCCCGCCACCCCAGGCGATTCCAAACCCAAAGCCTCTAAGAAACATAAGAAAGGAAAAGCGCACGCCAAAGGTCATTCTTGCGCGGGCCAGAATGCTTGCAAAGGCCATGGCGGCTGCAAAACCGGTGATGCTGGTTGCGCTGGAAAAAACAGCTGTAAAGGAAAGGGGGGATGCGCTTCCTCGATGAAGCCAGAAGCATCGCCAGCTCAGGGAAAATCTGACATTAAAACTGAAGCTTCACCCACCGAACATGCCTGTAAAGGTCATGGCGGCTGTAAGAGCGCTGAATAATTCAAATTAAAGCTCTCCGCCCGGCCGAAAATGCCGGCCGGGCGAGTGCTTTTAATATCTATGTCAGATTCAGATTTTGAGTCACTTCCCATGTACGGAGCAGGGGTCGGCCTCCGTAAGAATTTCTTTAAGGATATTTTTCAAACCAAAGCTCGGATCGGCTGGCTGGAGATCGTTCCTGAAAACTTCATGAACTTTGGTGGCTACCCGCTGCACATTTTGGATGAGTGCGCGAAACGCTGGCCGATCGTCACGCATGGCGTCAATTTGTCTATCGGCAGCACCGATCCTCTCAATGAAGATTACGTTTATAAATTAAAAACCCTCCTCGACCGGATCAAGGCCCCTTGGTACAGCGATCATCTTTGTTTCACCAGCGTCGGCGGAAATTATTTTCATGATTTAATCGCCTTGCCATTTTCATTTGAAGCGGCGGACCACGTGGTCAAACGGGTTGGGCAATTGAAGAAGAAAATTAACCGGCCCTTTCTGCTTGAGAACCCTTCTTACTATGTAAAGATGCCGGGCGGTCAAATGGGAGAAGCCGAATTTATTAACAAAGTTTTGGAAGACGCCGATTGCGGCCTCATGTTGGACGTCAATAACGTGTATGTGAACAGTCGCAACCATGGTTATGACGCTCACGAATTTATCCGCCGGTTACCGCTTCATCGCGTTGCTCAGATCCACATGGCCGGGCACAAAGACAATGGAGAGACCTTGGTGGATACGCATGAGGGGCCGATAGTTGACCCCGTGTGGAAACTTTATGAATTTACCCTTGAACAGTTGGAGCGCCCGGTGAGCACACTAATTGAATGGGATACCAACGTTCCTCCGTTAGAAGAAGTTCTTAAAGAGGCGGAGATCGCGGATAAAATTCTTGGGACCGTGGGAGCGGGCGTTTAAGATGGGACAGTTGCGTGCACTTCAAGAGGAACTCCGGAAAATTCTTTTCATTGGGGGAGACGCCGAGAAATCACGGTTTTGGGAAGAGGGGCTTCCGAAACGACTGCAGGTTTATCGTAACACGGTTCACGGCAATGCTTATGACACGCTTGATTCGGACTACAAGCTCACCAAGAAACAATTCTCTGAAGACGATTGGTTTAATCTCAGTCAAAAATACTTCTCAAAAAATCCACCTGACTATTGGGAGCTGAACAATTGTGTCCTCACCTTCCCTAAATTTCTTAAGGCTCAAAAAGTAAAACCTTATATTGTTGAACTGGCCGAGTACGAGTTAACCGATTTAAAAACATTTATTCATACGGCTGTTCCCGCTAAAGGCACGGGGCGAACCAACCCGACCATGGCCACGCGGGTGTTTCAGTATCAAATTTTTGATTGGACGGTGGCCCAGTGTCCCCCGCAATCACCGCCGGCTCAAAAGCCCGAGGTTTTGGTTTTTCATCGGGACATGAAGCATGAATGCCACATTCGGAAGGCCGATCCCTTGGAACTTTTGATGTTGGACCATTTTTCTAAGAAAGAGGCGCATTTGTGCGATCTAGAGAAAATCCGAGAGGAACTCCTTCCGCAAAATGACGTCCCCCTCAACCGTGTGTTGGAGGAATTAACGACCGCGGGCCTTATTTCTTAAAAGATAAACCGCGTTTCAGCCATCACTTGCCAACCCATTAACTCGTAGTTGACGCCGCCTTCGTTTCTGGTGCCCTTGCCGATAATTGTTCCCAGAGATGTTTCGAAACTGGGTTTCCATTTGTGAGCTCCACCGAATGCCACCCGGTGCATGGGAACGTCCACTGTGGATGAAAAGTCAATGCTGTTGGCATCAACCGCTGGGCGGTCATAGGAATAGCCCGCATAAAGTTCATTCACTTCGCTTAGCTTAAACTTTGAACCGAGTTTTATTTTCCATGTATCCCGCCAGTCGAAGCTGTTGGGAATATGATTGAGCGGGGTTCCCGGCTGGTCGTAACGGATTTCACTATTAAATCTGTGCCAAAATGTTTGGGCGAAGTCCAACGTCAATGTGGTTTTCTCTGTGGCTTTGTAAGCGGCGCCAAGACTGGTGGTCGGTGGGTGCCGAAGGGAAAATCTAAAATTGCTCTCATTCTGTCCAGACGCTCCGGGAATGATGGTGACGGATTCTCCGGATGCGTTCCCTCTTATATTAATGTCTCCACCAGATCTATAGATGAATCCCACGTCCCATTTGGGGGTGGGTTTGACATTAACGGAGAGAACTCCTTCGAGCGCTGTTCCATTTCCTTTTAACTTGCTGTCAACGGTTGAGGCAGGAAAAGGAAAGGGAAGAGGGGAGACGATGTGGGTTTCCGATTCAATTTGACCATAGAGAAGGTTAATGCCGGCTCCCACTGAAACTTTATCATTGACCCGGCGGCTTGCGGAAACATTCGTGACCACGATACCGGCAGAGCCCTTGTAGCGAATGGTGGCCCCGGTAGTGTCAGAGGTATCTTCAAAATCCAATCCCTGAAGTAGCGGTGTGTAAACGCCGGCCCCGAAAGCCCATTTCTCTCCGGCGGGAACTATAAATCCGACTGAACCCAGCAGAAATGGCGAAATCATTTTATCTTTTTGAAATCCCAGGCTTGTTCCAATATCCGGTAATGTGGAGAGCGAGTTTGAATCTTTTCCATATGCTTCGCCGCCAAATAATTCGATCCCAAATTCTTTTTTATTTTCCGCCGTTACTTCGACCATGCGTGCAGGATTCCAATAAAAAGTGCTCCAATCATCCGCATCCGCCGTGGCGGCACCAGCCCTGGAAACCTGTCGTGCTCCAATCCCTTCGAATTCATATCCTGATGAAAATGCCTGCGGCGGTAGAGCGATGAACGTCGCTGCCAAGACGGTAGTCACAATGAAGCCTGTTTTAAGGGATATCATTTTTTCTCCTTTGTTAGGTCAATTACCGGGCGGTTAAACAGGAAATGATGTGACAATTCTTGTTCCCTCTCCAGGATTGCTAAAAATTTTAAATTTTCCGCCTTGCGACTCGATGATCTCACGTGAAATGATGAGACCGATGCCGCCGCCTTCTTTTTTCGTGGAGGTCACTTCGCGTCCCAAATGTTCAAGAATATTGGCCGGAATACCGGGGCCGTTGTCTGATACTTCGACCAACACGGCTCCGTCTTCTTTGTGGATTTTTACGGCGATTTTGGGGCGAGTGGTTTCTGCGGGAATGGCTTCAACGGCATTTTTGAAGAGATTGCAGTAGACCTGCTGCAGTCCCTCTT
>CAZJOE010000195.1:0-4506 GCA_964547555.1 uncultured Elusimicrobia bacterium
AATCAATCGACGGAAGAGAGGTAGGAGTACGGTCATCCCAAATAGTCTTTTCGTTCGCATAAGGCGAGGATATATAGAAAAAATAAAATGAAGCCAGGATTAGAGTGAATCCCCTCTTTAAAACCCTCAATTTTTCCATCTGGGGAGTCTATTTTTTCGCTCTTAATATCCTCTTAAGATTTCGTAACAAAGGTGTAACGGTTAATGATCGCGGGTGGCGACGAAATCGGCAAGGTCGTTGAGAATGACGGCTTTGGAACCAAAAATTTTAAGAGCGGCGTGGGATTCCCGTGTGAGATCTTTAAGAATTTCAAACGAGCGTTCCATGCCGTAAAGGGCGGGATAGGTGAGCTTTTGATTGGCGGCATCGCTTCCCTTTTTACCTAGTTTCTTTTTATCGCCAATCCGGTCCAAGATATCGTCTTTCACCTGAAACGCAAGACCCAAGGATGTTCCATATTGCCAAAGCGCATCAAGTTGTCGGGAGGACGCTCCGGCCAAAACCGCGCCTGCCTCTAGAGAAGCGATGATGAGGGCCGATGTTTTTCGAAGATGAATGGTCCGAAGCAAATCTTGCGGGGTTTTTTTTTCAAATCGTTGGGACTTTTTCTTCCATCGCCCTTTGTCGGATTTGATGTCGGCGACTTGTCCCCCAATCATTCCCGTTGTGCCCGCGCCATGGCTGACCAAAGAAACAACCTCGAGAGCGGCTTCGGGTCTTATCCCTTTCATTTGTCCGTTTATAGCGATGAGATCAAACGCATAAGTCAATAATGCGTCACCCGCCAAGATCGCCATGTCGTCTCCAAAAACAATGTGGTTGGTCGGACGGCCGCGGCGAAGATCATCGTCGTCCATGGCCGGGAGGTCGTCATGAACCAAAGAATAGGTGTGGATGAGCTCCATCGCACAGGCGGTGGGAAGAACGGAAGCGGATTTCTTCCCAAAAATTTCGGCGGCGGCGATCACCAAGATGGGGCGAAGGCGCTTTCCTCCGGCAAACACGGAATAGCGCATCGATTTGTGCATCACGGAAGGTGAGATGGATTCTTTCGGAAGCAGTTGGTTTAGCGCTTTGTCAATAAGGGCCGATTTTTGAGTTAGATATTTTTCTAAGCGTTTGGACATAGGATTTTTTCGTAAAAATCTTTCATTTGCGCGGACGTGCGGGCCACGTCTACTTCCGGCGTCACGGCCAGGGCCGCCCGGATGAGCGCCGCATGTTCAGCAGGGTTGTCGAGGGCGCGGCTGAATTGTTCAAAAGCTTCAAGCAGTCCCCGCGAGGTGGGTTCCCCTTTTACGTAAGGAACGATGAATCCATTTTTTTTTCCTTCCGCTTGGTCCTCAAAATGGACGAATTCCGGGACCGCGCCGTCGGGCGTGGCGATAATGGCGGCGCCGTTCATCTGGCCTTTCATAAATCCGGTGGCGGAGGCCTCCCGGGTATCGTCGGCCATCATGATGGTGGCGTCGGCCCCATGGAAAAGAAGGGGCGCTTCCCAAATATTAAAGTTGTCCAAAAAGATGACGCGTTCCTGGAGCTTGGGATCTTTTTCAACCAAATCTAAAAGATCATAGACAATATCTTGAGCATGATTGTCTTGTTGGTGGATCCTCCCTCCGATAAAAATGATGAGATTCAGATCCAAAAATTTCTGCCGGCTTTCCCCCCCTTCTAAGAGTTCCAAAAGAATATCCAACCTTTTGTAGGGCGTTATTCTCCGAGTCAAAACAACGATCTTTTTAGAGAGAGAATCATCGGCCCATTTCGGCCACAACCGACACCGCCGCCAAGCCCAATCCAGGAGTTGTTTTTTGAGCTTATGTTTTGTTTCTAATAATTGTTCAGCGGTCAATTTTTCCCAACCCGAAAAGTCCGGAGACTGCCAATCTTCTTTCCGGACGCCATTGGTGATATATTGAATTTTGGACGCGAAAAGTTTAAGGGACGGCATGGCCCGCATGACTTCCCCATGTTTTTTCGCGACTCCGAAAACACCATCGCAGGCTCCCACCAATAAACTGGTCACATCCAAGGTTTTCTTTTGTGAATTCCAGCCGGGAGAAGCGGTTGTGATGGCAGGGTCCAATCGCGCGAGGTCGATGGTGCCTTGGTCCCAAATCGGATGAGCGTATTCGAGCGGGGTGTGGTCATTGAAGACAAATTTTGTTTCCGAGAAAAAAGGATCGGTTTGAAGGTCGTCTTTAACGATTTTGGCATGGCCGAAAATTGTCGGGGTTTCGCTTAACGTGACCACGTTCGGTCTTTGATTAATTTTCTTGGCGAAGGTGAGAGCTCCCCGTCCCAAGAGCCATCCCTGTTTAAGCCGAAATTCATGAGACCATTGGTGAGGGTTGGTGATGTCGTGAGGGGCATCTTTGGGGCCCGGATAAACAACGTCGGTGATGGGCGGGGATGAAAGGAAATACACTTTCCCCTTTCCATAATTCCATTCCCAAACTTCAACCGCTAAAGGTTTTCCATCCAGCCCCGGCATTTCAAAATCCAGTCCACTGCGTATCAGCAGGTTTTTGAGGACCGACATCACTTCCCGCTTCTGAAGGTTGAGCTGTCCCCACTCATGCCAGGATTGAACCCAGACCCGGTCATAGAGCAGGCTGACGCCGATGATATTCCATCCCAGTTCCGCTTGGCCAAACACCCGGTCTTTTAAAAGCGGGCCGATGCCGCCCACAGACGTGGACATGGCGCACTCGCGAGCTTTCTCGGCGCCGAATTTTTTGGCGATTTGCTCCAAGAGATCTTGGGGAAAGGCCACTTCCATGGCGATTTCTAGATTGAGGTTGGGTTGGTCGGACATTGGTATGGGAGGGACGATATCAAAAACGAAGGGTCCAAAAAACCGGAGGCTTATTGAAAGATAATGATTCGCCGCGGATCGGGTTGCGGTTGATCGTCCGAAATTTCCGGCGTCGCCTCGGTTCCGCCAAAAGAAGTGGAAAGGGTGAACGAATGAATGTTGCCCAGTTCCCCGAAAGGAGAAAGCGCGTAATCAAGACTGAATCTGGAGAGGTTCACTCCCAACCCCGCGTTTAATCCTGTGAGGCCGCCGAACGATCCTTTATTCGTTTCACTTTTTTGGTTGTTGGTTATGGCGGACGCGAGCTTGGCTAGATATCCGGCGCGAAGCGTGATTGTCTCAGTGGTCGCTATTTCAGTTCCAAAGGAAATGTCCGTTTGGCTTTGGTGCGGAAGGGTCCGCAGGTCCATCGCGACAGTAATGGGGCCGGACAATTGATAAGCGCCGCCCAGTGAAATTGTTAGAGGAAGTCTGTAATCGTCATTGGCAAAGTGCATCGAGGGACCTAAGTTTTTAACAGCGGCGCCAATCTGTAATTTGCTGATCGGAGTGCGGCTCATCATTCCCAAATCAAAAGCGAACCCGGCGGATTCTTGCGAGGCCAATTGCTGGCGAATAAATTTAAGTTGGGTCCCCACCCTCGCCCCGTAAAGGCGCGTTCCCAGCGCCAATCCCACGGCCATATCATTGGCGCTGAAATTTCCGGTTTCGTTTCTCTGCGCATCTCGGCCTTCTTGTTTTGGATAAGAGAGGCGGGTGAGACTAAGTCCAATGCTTGATTTCGCGCGAGGAATAGCAAGAGAGATGTGGTCCAAATTGTTTCCGAAAAATAATTCTTGATGGGAGAGGGAAAGGCTCGAGGCGGCGGAATTCATTTGCGCGGGAACGATGCCGGCGACGTTCCAATTGAGCGCGTCACTGTCTTTGGCCAGAGTGGAATAGGCTTGTCCCAATCCAAGAGCTCGAGCGCCCATGGGAATTTTGAGAAAGTCCGCGCCTGTTTTTGAGTCGGCGGAGGCGGGGGTGATATAAAAAAAAGCGGCGACGAGAATGAATGTCATTCCCGTGAAAAACCGCATTAATTTTTCTGACTGTGGAACCGCCATTTTTTCCCCTTTTTTGGGTTGGGATCCCGAGCACGTTCTTGTTACTTGAATGTTACACTTCTGACCCTTAAAAAGGCTTTAAAAGCAGATTAAGATTTGACGAAGAATTCGCGGCGTTTTTCGTCGGAGAGAGATAATTCTGAGGTGATTATCGGGTTGATTTATAGAGGCAATTTTGAGGCATTTTTAGGCTGATTTACTTGATAATCGAAAATCTAAAGTTTTTCCGAAGGGTGTCTTTGTTGGATTTTTCAGCGGTGACGACGCCAATATAGACACCCGCCTTAAACAAGCTCGGATCCATGGAGTGCTCATAGGCGGGTTTTCCTTTTACCGCCACGGGCTCTTCTTGAATTCTGGTTTCATAAACCAGGTCCCCTGAAACATCATAAATACGGACAGAAACTTTATCGGATTGTCCGACTTCGATATGGAGAACCGGCGCTTGTCCGTTTCTGGCGGGGTTCGGATAGACATAGACTTCTCCGAAAGAATACGGCAAAGACAAAATAGGGACAAACATTTGGTACGCGCCATAATGCGGAAGGCAGCAATTAACAGTTCCCCTCTCGATGTTT
>CAZJOE010000196.1:0-4505 GCA_964547555.1 uncultured Elusimicrobia bacterium
GACCCACAGCTTAGAAGGCTGTTGCTCTTCCAACTGAGCTACGGGCACATGGATGCCAATTTAGCTCTTTTTAGAGATGCTTCAATGCTCTTTTTAAGAGGCCAGGAACCTGACGAAAAGCTCGCCCCCGGTGACTAATCTTGTTTTTGAGATGAGGGCGCATTTCAGCAAAAGTCTTTTTGTAAGCGGGAACGTAAAAAACAGGGTCGTATCCAAAACCAGTTTTACCCCGCATTTCTGTCCAAATGAGACCTGAGATCTTCCCCTCTGCGGTAAAAACTTTCCCTTTTGGCGTGGACAACGCAGCAATGGAACGAAACAATGCGGAGCGTTTGGGAAGTGGAAGACCTCTCAGAAGCCTCAAAGCTTTATTGTTGTTATCAATATAAGTGCATCCGGGACCCGCGAATCTTGCGGAATAGACTCCCGGCTTCCCCTTGAGCGCCTTAATAAAAAGACCGGTGTCATCCGCCAACGCCAAATGGCCTGTATTCTTTGCAACCTCTTTGGCTTTCTTAATGGCGTTCCCTTCAATGGTCGCTTTATTTTCAACCGCGGGGCGACGCTTTGGAAAATCATTCAAGGTGAGAACTTTAATTTTAAGCTTTGCCTTTTTCAAAATCGCGGAGATCTCTTCGACTTTATGCTTGTTGTTTGTGGCTAGGACAATTGTGGTTTTCATAGGGTTTTTAAAATTAAGTTTCTCGCTTGAATGAGTTGGTCCTTATTGCCCAAAAGCACCAACACGTCGTGAGCGCACAATTCCAAATCGGGCCCGGGATTGGCAATGTGTTGTCCCTCTCGGTATATCGCGACGATACTGGCCCCGGCCCTTTCGCGGAGACGAAGTTCTCGGATCGTGCGGTAGTTGCTTAAAGATTCCGGCGGCAAGGTGACCTGGTCGGTGATATCAAATAATAAAAGTGTTTTGTCGCCGGACTGAAGCACCGCTTGCCGAGTCGGTTCACTGGTGGCCAGACCGATGACCTGGTCCAAAATATTTTCAAGCCGCTCTCTTCCATTCGTCATTGTTTTTCGGAAAGCTTTCCCCAGAAAAAATAAAAGGAGGCCCATCCCTGTGATCCACAAAGGCTCCGGTAAAGATTTGTAAGCGGCCAGAAGGAAAATGCCCCCCAACACCAACAGGGTGGCGCCGTTTAACATATTGTAAAAAAGGTGAATATTGAGACGCTGGAGAATCCATTTGTTCTTGGTTACGACCAAAAGAATCACGTGGTTTAAATATTTGGCGATGTTCATAAACAGGGGCAAACAAAGAATCCCGAAAACAACCCACATCACAGGTAACAAGGCCCCTGTTAAACTTGCCTCGGCAATTTGGGCGATAAAAATGACCGCCACCAAAATAGCGGCGTAGATCCCCAACCGAACTAAATATTTCGAGAAAATGGCCGTCCCATAACTGGCTGCTTTGGATTCTTTATACTGATCCCGCTTCAACTGAAAACTTTCCAACTTCGCGGCCACGGAGGCGGGCATGACCGCCAAAAAAGAATCGACCACGCGGTCCGAGTTTTTAATCAGATAAGGGGTCGCGAGCGTGGTGAGTGAGGACACGGTAACAGCCAACGGATAAAGAAAGTCGCTGGTCACTTTGAGCGTTAGTCCAAGACTCGCGATAACAAATGAAAACTCCCCAATCTGCGCCATGCTCATTCCGACCCGTGCGGATGTTTTTAAATCATATCCCGCCGCGAAAGATCCCACGGTCCCGCTCACCACTTTTCCAAATAAAGTAGCCAGCGTGATGATAAGGATCGGAACTTTATATTCCCATAAAAGAACCGGTTGAATCAGCATGCCGGCCGACACAAAGAAAATAGCGCTGAACATATCTCGCACCGGATGAATCCATTCTTCAATCCGGTCGATCTCTTTAGAAGCCGCCAAAACGGCGCCGGTGAGAAAGGCTCCGAGCGCGATGGATAATTTGAAATAGACCGCGATTAAAGAACCCGCAAGACAAAGCCCCAGGGTCACAATTCCCAATACTTCTTTCACCTTAAACTCGGCCACCCAATGAATAAAGCGGGGAATTAAGAGAAGACCCAATAACAAAAACAAAATCACAAAAAGTCCAATTCTTAAGAATGATTGGAGAATCAGAGTGGTATCGGGGCCGCCTTGGGGGCCCAACCCCGACAAGATCGAAAGAATGGCGATGGCCACCACGTCTTCAAGAATGAGAATCCCAAAAACAACTTGGGTAAATTTCTCTTCCATCATTTTAAAGTCCATGAAAACTTTCACGATGATGGTGGTACTGCTGATACAAAGAATGGCCCCGAGAAATAAACTGTCCGTACGGCTCCATCCGAAAACCTGGCCGAGCAAATACCCGATTCCCAACATGCCGGCGACTTCCAATACGGCGGCAAGACCGGCGGAGAGACCGACTTTTTGGATTTTGGGAAGATTGAATTCAAGACCGAGGGAGAAGAGAAGAAACACGAGGCCGAGTTCGGCCATCGTGTGAATGCTGTCTAGATTACTGACAAGGGTGACTGGAGGAGTGTAAGGACCGATCAACAGACCGGCCAAAAGATACCCGATGACCACGGGTTGATGAAACCGGTGGCAAAGAAGCGTCATGGCGCCAGCGGCCGCCATAACCACAGCCAAGTCTTGAAGAAGGTGTGTCTCCATAGGAAAGGTGAACCATTTTTTTAGAAGTTATTTGTCTGCCCACGTTTCAAATTGATGGACAAGAGCGATGGCCACGGCGATCGTGGAATAAGAACCGATCAAGACCCCAAAACTTATCGCGAGTGCGAAATCACGGATGACTTCTCCGCCGAAAAAAAGGCTGGTCGCAGCCAAAAGAGCCATGAACGAGGTATTAATTGTTCGGCTCAAGGTCTCATTGATGCTGCGATTATAAAGATCTTTGCGAGATTCTCTGCGACCGGTCGTTAAATTTTCCCGGACACGGTCAAAAATAACAATGGTGTCATTAATAGAATAACCCGCCAACGTCAGTAAGGCCGCGATCACCACCAAGGTTGTTTCCTTGCCCATCAACGTTAAGAGGCCCCAGGTGATAAACACATCATGAAGCAAGGCGAGCACACCGACAGCGCCCCAAATCCAACTCTTAAATCGGAAGGCGACATAAATAACAATGACCGCCATGGAACCGAGAATGGCTTTAATGGCGTCCGTTAAAAGCTTTTTTCCCACCACGGGTCCGACAAATTCAACTTGGTCGGGAAATTCTTTAACGTTGCCAGGGAAATCGGTTTTTAGCGCCGCCAAGAATTCATTGGAAAGAGCGTCTTTTGTTTTTTCTCCTTGCTTCGTTCGAATGATTAAACTGTTATCGGCGGGTTGTGTTTGAAGAGTGTAATTGTCCCATCCGGCTCGGTTAAGAGAAGTTCGGATTTGTTCAACGGGAGGCAAATCATTAAAACTGACCTGGATCAGCGTGCCCCCGGAAAATTCGATTCCCAGAAGCGGCCCGCGATTTTTAATGAAAACGCCCAGACTGAGAAGCATCAAGAGGATCGATATCGAATAGAACATCTTGCTTCTTCCGATAAAGTCTATTTTCGTATTTTTAAAAAGCTCCATGGGTACCGGTCCTTTTCAGATCAAACGCTGAGAGTTTTTGGTTTGGCGATTGAAAACCAAACTTCATAGAAAATGTGAGTCACGTACACGCAGGTGAACATCGAAATGATGAGACCCAGCATCAACGTGATTCCAAAACCTTTAACCGGGCCCGATCCGAATTGAAACATAAAGGCCGCAGCCAAAATGGCCGTGACATTTCCGTCGAGAATGGCGGAGAACGCTTTCTCATACCCTTCGTTTACCGCGGTTTTTACATCTTTGCCTTTGGCCAATTCTTCCCGGACACGTTCGAGAATAATGACGTTGGCGTCGACAGACATGGCCAATGATAAAATCACTCCGGCAAACCCAGGTAGTGTCATATTGGCTTTAAGCCACGCCATGGCCGCGAAAGTAAGGACGAGGTTTAAGAACAACGCGATATCGGCCAAGAAACCGGAAAACTTGTAATAAATCAGCATGTACCCAATGACCAGCGCAAAACCAACCAACATGGCCCGGAGACCATACCGAATCGAGTCCTCTCCAAGTTCTGGACCCACCACCCGTTCTTGGGCCACTGTCATGGGCGCCTGAAGATTACCGGAATTTAAAATATTGGCCAGAAGTTTGGCTTCTTGCGGAGTAAACGACCCCGTGATAACACCTCGGCCGCCGGGGATGCGTGATTGAATATTGGGCGCCGATTGAATCATTCCGTCCAAAACAATCGCCAGTCGTTCATTAATATGGGCGGCCGTAAGCGCTTCAAAAAGTGCCGCGCCTTCGCTGTCCAATTCAAAATCAATCGAAAGCCCCCCCGTGCTCATCATCTGATCATCCCCGCCACCGACTTGGACGCGGGCCAATTTAAGATATTTTCCGGTTAACGCGGCCTTATCTGTCACCAACAGATAACCGCCTTCTTTCGC
>CAZJOE010000197.1:0-4498 GCA_964547555.1 uncultured Elusimicrobia bacterium
GGATTGTTTGGACACGCTTAAAAACGGGGGAACCTTTTTCATCAACAAATGGAGTCCCACCGCGATGGGAGATTACTGGGCCGGTCCCAGTCATGTGTTGCCGACGGCGCGCTCCGCCCGGTTCGGTTCAGGGCTTTCTGTGATGACGTTTATCCGGCGTTCCAGTTTGGTTGAAATTTCAGCAGCGGCTTATGCCAAAGGGTGGAAAGCGGCGCATCAAATGGCCGAGATGGAAGGTTTGGTCCAGCACGCAAGATCTTTACGAGTGAGAGTAAATGAGGAGATATGAAAAAGAGAACAGCGAAAGAACATAGGGTTACAAAAGAAACAAACATCAACTTGGCCATTAATTTGGATGGGCAAGGGGTTTACAAAGTAAACACCTCGCTTCCTTTTTTGGACCACATGATGGAATTATTTTCTCGTCACAGCTTGATCGACTTGACCATCAAAGCAAGCGGCGACACTCACATCGACGCGCACCACTTGGTCGAAGATATCGGTATTACGTTGGGTCTGGCGATCAGTAAAGCATTGGGAGACAAGAAAGGCATTCAGCGATACGGATTCTTCCTGTTGCCGATGGATGAAGCCTTGGCCTATGTGACGCTCGATCTCTCCGGTCGCGCTCATGTTGAATATGAAGCTGGTGGCATCAAACCCAACTGGACCACCTTTGATCTGGATTTGTTGGAAGATTTTTTCCGCGCGCTGGGAACCTCGGCCCGCATGAATCTTCACATTAAACTTTTAAAGGGAAGAAATTTACATCACATGGCGGAAGCCATGTTCAAAGGCTTTGGAAAAGCGCTCTCCATGGCTGTTTCCAAAGACAAACGCTACAAAGGAATCCCCTCAACCAAAGGATCTCTGTGAAATTAAACGTCGGTGTCGTCGATTACGGAATGGGCAATTTGCACAGCGTGGCCAAGGCCATCGCTTTGCAAGGCGCTCGTGTAAACGTAACCGATAGCCGGCTCAAATTAAAAGATTCCGATCTCCTCGTTTTGCCGGGCGTGGGCGCTTTTGGAGCGGCCATGACGACGCTGGCCAAGAAAAAGTTGGACGATTTCATCCGCCAATGGATCGAGGCAGGCCGCCCTTATCTCGGCATTTGTCTCGGGTTTCAATTGTTGTTCGACCGCAGCGAAGAAAGCAGAAAAGTGGAAGGTCTCGGCGTGTTTGAAGGGCCGGTTGTGAAATTCCGGCAATCCGATTTTAAAAAGAAAGGTTTTCAAATCCCGCACATGGGATGGAACAGCGCCGAAAGAAAATCAAAAGGAGCGTCCGGTTATTTTAAAGGACTCCGCGCGAAAGACTTTTTTTATTTCGTGCACTCTTATTACCCGGTTCCCAAAGATAAATCGGTGATTTACTCGGAAACATCTTACGGAAAAAACTTTTGCTCTTCAGTGGCAAAGGGAAATCTTTTTGCAAGCCAGTTCCACCCAGAAAAAAGCGGGCGGATTGGACTGCGACTGCTTAAAAATATTTTAGAAAAGGCGGCCCAATGCTAATAATTCCGGCGATCGATTTACGAAATGGAAAGTGCGTGCGACTCGTACATGGAGAAACCGCGCAAGAAACGATCTACTCCGATGATCCAGTGGCGACAGCAAAAAAATGGATTGCCGAAGGATGCAAACGTCTTCACGTGGTTGATTTGGATGGCGCTTTTGCCGGACGTCCAAAGAACTTGGATTGGGTGATTCGGATCAAAGAAGAGACCGGCGTGTTTATTCAAATGGGCGGTGGCATCCGGACCATGGAAGCCATCGACCTTATTTTGGGAACCGGTATTGACCGAATTATTTTGGGAACCGCCGTTTTTGAAGAAGCGGGGTTGGTTCAGGCCGCGTTCGAGAAATATAAAGAGCGCATCATGATTGCGTTGGATGTGAGAGACGGCATGGTTGTCATTCACGGATGGAAAGACAGCTCTGGATTTCCGCTTTTAGAAGCGCTCGCTTTGGTTGAAAAACTCGGCGGCAGTGAAGTTATTTTCACGGACGTCAGCCGGGACGGGACCTTGGCCGGATCCAATATTCGCGCGGTGCAAACAGTGATGTCTCAGACTCCGATGAAAGTTTATGCTTCGGGAGGCGTGACAACCTTAAGAGATATTGAGAGCCTCAAGGCCATTCAATCTCCGGGATGTATCGTCGGCAAAGCGATTTACGAAGGGAAACTTAATCTTCAAGAAGCGATCAAGCTCGCCTCGATGCCCAGCTAAACAATCATGTTGGCCAAGCGGATTATTCCCTGCCTCGACGTTAACGGGGGGCGCGTCGTTAAAGGCACGAAGTTTTTGAATTTAAGAGATGCGGGCGATCCCGTTGAAATCGCTAAACGATACAACGAGGAAGGCGCCGACGAATTGGTTTTCTTGGACATCACCGCTAGTTCCGACAAGCGACCCATTCTTCTTAACGTTGTGACCAAAACGGCGGAACAAGTTTTTATTCCTTTAACGGTGGGGGGCGGAGTCCGGACGGTTGATGATTTCCGGATTCTTCTTTCGGCAGGCGCGGATAAAGTTTCTATTAATACGTCCGCTGTTAAAACGCCGGAACTCATCGGCGACGCGGCAAAGAAGTTTGGAAATCAGTGCGTGGTCACCGCCATCGATGCCAAGCGTCGTGGGAAAAACTCCTGGCGAGTTTTTATTCATGGCGGACGGACCGACACCGGGTTGGATGTGATCCGTTGGGCCAAAGAAGCGCAGCGGCGCGGCGCGGGCGAAATACTGTTAACCAGCATGGATGCCGACGGAACCAAGGCCGGATACGATTTGGAATTAACGAAAGCGGTTTCTTCGGCGGTCCAGATTCCGGTGATTGCCTCAGGTGGGGCGGGAACCAAAGAACATTTCTACGAAGCCTTTAAAGCGGGAGCGAGCGCCGCCTTGGCCGCCTCACTGTTTCATTTTAAAGAGCTGGAGATGAGAGACTTAAAGAATTATTTGAGCAAGAAAAAAATTTCAATTCGAAAAAACTAAAGGAAAGATGATATGAACCCGACACTGAATATCGACGACTTAAAATTCGACTCCAACGGTCTCATCACAGCGGTCGCGCAAGATGAGAAAGACGGCGCGGTTTTAATGGTGGCTTATATGAACAAAGAATCGCTGCAACGCACCTTTACCGAAGGCGTGGCGGTGTATTGGAGCCGGTCCCGGCAGAAGTATTGGAAGAAAGGGGAAGAGTCGGGCAACGTTCAGCGCGTTAAAGGAATTTACAAGGACTGCGATGGGGATTGTCTCGTCGTTAAAGTTGAACAAATCGGCGGAGCCGCTTGCCACACGGGAAACCGCAGCTGTTTCTATCGCCAGGCCGAGCCCGCGGGAACCTGGAAAGAAATTTCCAAGCCGCTTTTTGATCCAGAGAAGGTCTACAAGAAATAAAAATGAAATTGGGTGAAGTTCGTCCATCGTTGGCTGAGTTTAAGAAGCTCGCCAAAAAAGGAAACATGGTTCCGCTTTCAGTTGATGTGATGGCGGATCATATCACTCCTGTTTCTTTGCTCGCCTCCCAATGGGACTCGAACTCTCATTGCTTTCTTTTGGAAAGCGTGGAGGGAGGGGAAAAAATCGGGCGATACTCCATCGTTTCATTTGAACCGGAAGCGATTCTTGAATACAGCGGTGGACAAGCCACTTTTAAGACCGCCAAGGGCCAACCTTTCATGACTTACAACGAGCCGGTGCTGGACACGCTTCGCCGTTATATGAATTGTGTGAAGCCTGTTCAGGTCCCCGGTCTTCCTCGGTTTTTCGGCGGAGCGGTCGGCTATTGTTCGTACGAGATGGTTCATGATATTGAAAGTGTTCCTCAAACCAATCCCGATGTCTTGGGATGGCCAACCTCGGTCTTCTTTATCACGGGCGATCTTTTTGTTTTTGACAACACGCAGCAAGTGCTGAAGTTGATCGCTTGTGAAAGAATCCGTAAAAAATCAGATGTGACGGCCGCTTATAACCGAGCCTCAGCGCGGCTTCGTAAAAATTTGACGATGCTTAAAAACGTTAAGTTTAAATTGCCGGTGCGGCCCGCGGCTCAAAAAACAAAACCTCAAGAATTTTCTACCAACTTGAACAGAGCGCAGTTCATGAAGTCGGTTAAAAAAGCCAAAGAGCACATCGCCGCGGGCGACATTATCCAGGTGGTTCTTTCCCGTCGAAGCGAGAAGAAAACCTCGGCTTCTCCGATGGATATTTATCGGTCGCTGCGCATGATCAATCCGTCCCCTTATATGTTCCTGGTCAAAATGAAAGACCGGGCGATCATTGGGTCGAGTCCCGAATCCTTGGTCCGGTTAGAAGAGGGGGTCGCCGCCACGCGTCCCATTGCCGGAACCCGCCGTCGTGGGGCCACGCCGGAAGCAGATGAGAAACTCAAAACCGATCTTTTGAAAGATCCCAAAGAAATTGCCGAACATATCATGCTGGTTGATTTGGGGCGGAATGATTTGGGCCGCGTGTGCCAGTTTGGCAGCG
>CAZJOE010000198.1:0-4487 GCA_964547555.1 uncultured Elusimicrobia bacterium
TACCTCCGGTTGAGCCGCCGGTCGTGATACCGCCGGTCATACCTCCGGTTGAGCCGCCGGTCGTGATACCGCCGGTCATACCTCCGGTTGAGCCGCCGGTCGTGATACCGCCGGTCATACCTCCGGTTGAGCCACCGGTCGTGATACCGCCGGTCATACCTCCGGTTGAGCCGCCGGTCGTGATACCGCCGGTCGTACCGCCAAACGATGATCAATGTTTTAAAACCGTATGCACAGAGGGCAAACTTGTCCCTTGCGCTCAACCCAAGAAAAACACTGTTGGCGCTAAATGCGATGACGGGCCAAGCACCAAGATGTGCAGGGAGCCTCGTGTTTGCAGACAAGTTGTTGTGGCATGCCCCGAGTCAAAAGATCCCCGTAAAAATGACAAGGACAAAAAAGATCGTGATCACGGTCAGAATAGAACCGACTACGATCGTTGCCAAGAGCTGATCGCCGATGTTCGCAGCGAGAGTCGCATTCGGGGAGATCAAGGCTGGAAGCGCAATGAGATTGTTGGTTACATTAATTCTCGGCGTGGAGAATTCTTCGCCATCCCCGGTTGCCAAATGCAATGGGGTCCCACGCATAAAAAATAATTAAGAAACCTTCTGATGTTTTCTAACGCGGGAGAGATGGATTCCATCTCTCCCGCGCTTGTTTTTAGGAACCTATTTATTTTAGCGCGATCTCTTGCTTGATCCATAAATCCAGCTAGACTTATCCTTGTGAGCTCTACAAAAACACCGCGTCATTCAAAGCTTAAATTAACAGGTCTGTTTATATTGATTTGTTTGTGGAATCCTGCTGCTTGGGCGGCTCCCAACACCTTCATTTGGCTTCATACTTCTCATGGGCAATTTAAAATTCCCGCCGTTGAAAAGAAGGACCGAATAAGCGTGGACGTTTTAAAACTTTCCGAGTCATTGGGGGCAGGAACTCGCGTCAGCAACGGAATTTATGTGATGCAGTTTAGTTCCGAAACCATTAAGGTCAATCCTGTCACTGATATTTTCAGTCTTAAACAGTTTAACAATCAGCAATGGACCCATGTCCACCTTCGAGACAGAAGCAAGGTCGACGACGGCCGGTTATACGTCACGCTGGAGTCTTTGCCGGTCCTTTTAAACCGGTCTTTTACCTACCATCTGCAAAAGCGGGCCCTCAGCCTGGGATCCGGCCTTAAACCAACCGAAGTGAAAGGATATAAAAACATTCCCATTCGATATGCCTTTAAAGATCAAAAAACCTGGCTCTCGTTGGAAGATTTGGCCAATGCGCTGGGCGTTATTATTTACTCCTCTCGGGTGGGAGCTTATAGCCTTGTGCTTCCCGATTTCACCATCTTAGAATTGAACATCGGCCAAAAAACCATTCTAAAAAGGCGCCAGGCTTATAAACAATTAAATGATCCCGTTCTCGCTTTTGCCGGATCTCCTTATGTGACGTTGCCTTCCATCAACAATATTTTCGAAGCCGACGTTTTGTGGGATTCCCAAAGCAAAACCGCCATGATTCCGTCCGAATTTGGACGACTGAGAGATATTCAAGTGGCGGAGGTTCCCAGGCTTGCCATTATCGGATACAAACCGGAACCCTTCAACATCAAGGTCGATAATTTTTCCGCTTATTACCAAGAGCCTATTCCCACCTATTCGTCCGCCAATTCCCAACCCTATGAATCCGTTCGCGACTTTCTTTCTAATTCTCCGATAGATAAAAAAGGAAATGGCCTTGATAAAGTGAGCGGACAGGCTGTCGCTGAAATAAAGGGCAGCATGCTGAGGACGCCGTTTGAGGCGCGGGGATCGTTTGAAAAAGTGGGATCCACAGGACGCCTTATCAACGGGGGTTTAAAATATGGATTTCCTATTTTCCTGGTGGAGGGAGGAAGGGAATATCTAACTTTCAGCGGCCTCAATAGCCAATTCGAATCGGTGGATCAGGTTTCGATCAGTCATTCAAATGATCATTACAATGAGGGAAAGGTAAATCCCACCTGGCAGGCCAAAGCCCTTTTTGGACAAATGGATTTTAATGTGTTCTCTTCGACGGAGTTTTTCAGTCAGACTGTGCTGGTGGAACAGCAGATCGGCATGGGATCCATCGGATCCAATTGGAAACTTTCACCGGGGACACAATGGGGAGTCAAATTGGACCATTATCAGTTTTACAATCGGGCCAAAGAAATCGAGTCAGTCTATAACGATCAAGCTCTGATCGATTTCATTTTGGGAGAAGGGGAACCCGTGGAAGTAGACCCCGCTGATGAGACGGCGCTTTTGGAGACAGTCGTTTCCGACCAACACTCCACAACCATTTTGGATTTGAACTATTCGAACGCCAACTTGGTGGAGCTTCAAGGAACAGTGGGCCTGTCCCATTACAAGGATGAACTACAAAATGACGAGAGCGTATACGATTCTGACTGGAAGGTCCGGTCTCTTTTGGGGGGCCGTAAGAGCCGCGTGGAAGTAAGCTATGAAAACGTGGGGGCCCGTTACCGTTCTGTGGGAAACACTTTCTCTTACCAGGACAAAAAAATAACTCGCGTGGCTCCTTACCTTAACCTCACCCGATGGTGGCGGATGTTCGCGGAAGGTCGGAAGGAACAGATCAGTGTTTTAGAATCCCAGGGAATTCCCTCCTATACCACCCGATATTTGACCGGAACCAATATTTTCAGCTTTAAGTCGCAGGTGGTTCGCTGGAGTGTGAACAACTTTGATTCCACATTGTCTGGAAAACGGTTGGGTTCAAACCTGGATCTCACTCAATATATAGGATCCCATTCAATGGATTTGGGAGGGGGATCGAGCATTCAATACGATTCATTTGATCAAATCTATAAACGGTCCTATACCGGGAAGGCCAGTTTCCAGTATGTGGGGCCTTCTTGGAAATTTTCACTGGGAGAGGAGTACACGCGAAACATATACCCAACGGTAAATTACGCGAGCCGCTATGAATCCATATCCAACATGCTGCTGGAAATCAAAAAGTTTAGGACTTTGCTCCAATATGCCATTGAACCCCGGTATTTGACGGATTTGGTCTATCTTTACACGGGTTATGTGCGAATGGGTTATGAAGTGGGGGATAAAAAGTATCTGGACCTCTTTTTCTCCAGTACCAGCTTGGAACAGGGACTGGGACATCCCGAGGTTTGGCGGGCCGGCTTTGAATTTTCAGCCCAGGTGTTTTAGGAAATTTTTGCCCGCCACTTGAAATTTGAAAGAACACGGTTATAAATAGACTGGAATTTTAATCCCGATTCCTTGACAAGAGCGCAGCGAAGGGGTTAGAACCAATGGATGCTGTGTTGCTACTAGTTGAAGTCGATCAAAATAACTCACCTTGGAGAGGGTGAAGAAGGAAAAATAATCCATGAGAAACCCTAACATTCCCATTTCTATTGTTACTGTCTTGGTCATGCTATCCCAGCCCGTGAGGGCCTCACTTCCCCCTTCGCAAGAATCCAATGTTGAAACATTGTGGAACGCCTTAAGCGTTTCAGCACAATTGGACTTAAATTCAGCGCAAACCGGCGGACTAATAAATAAATTTTTAGAAACCTACCCAGAGCATCCCAAGGCGATTAGCGCTCAATACATGCAAGCTGAAAGCGAATTCTCGCAAGGCAATTATCAAAAAGCCGCCGTTCGTTTTGAGGGCTTCCTCACCAAATATCCTGAAGATGAAATTTCCGATAGCGCCGCTTATCGTTTGGGCGAATGTTATTTTAACGCGGGCGCGTATAACTCCGCCGCAGAAGCGTGGGGCCGGATGGTCCAACGTTATAAGCATTCCGCTTTGGTTCCCAACGCCCTCGAGCAGTTGGCGATGATTTTCATGCGCTCTCGAGAATGGGGAAAAGCCGACGAGATGATGCAAAAAATTCGTTCCCTTTATCCCGAGTACGCCTTGATCAATAGAGTCCGGGAAAATCGCGGGATCATCCTTTTTCAATTGGGAAATTTTAGTGATGCGGCCAAATCATTGGAAGGAATCGATGAAGGAAAGGGCGCTTACTATAGAGGCCTTTCTCTTTTTTCATTGACCCTTTATGAAGATGCCATCGCCGCTCTTAAGAATGTTGGTCAAGAATCCGCCGGTCCCTATGCGGAATCGGCCGTGTTCCTGAAGGCTGAAGGATTTTTCCAAAAGCGCAATTACAATTTGGCTTCTAAAGAGTTCCTGTCTTTCGTCAAACGTTTTCCCGCCAGCAAACTGATTCCTTATGCTCATTTGCGGGTCGCCGCTTGTGCCCTCCTTGTGCGGGAGCCTGAAGAAGCTTTAAAAGCAGCCGAATTGGCTCTCCAAGATAAAAATGTCCCCGTTGAAATCCAAGCGTTCGGCATCTTTATTAAAGGATCGGCTTATATTGATATGGAGAAGTTCAAAGAGGCGATCATTCTTTTCGAACGGCTTTCTAAAAGCAAGGAATATCCCAATTTAGCGGCAGGCGCTTTGGTCCGAAAAGCATG
>CAZJOE010000199.1:0-4481 GCA_964547555.1 uncultured Elusimicrobia bacterium
TAGAATCAGATAGACATGTAGGTGAAGTCCAAGCGGGTCTTTAGTTTGGTCGCCAGCTTTACTGAAATTGAAATAATTTACAGGAAGGTCTCGTTTGGGTGAAACCAGAGCGCGCATGTTACGTCCCAATAGAAATCCGCGCTTGCTTCGATAAGTTAAGTCGTTGCTGACCAACCCCGCGAATGAACTGTGTCGGGTTCCATCCACAAACACAATTTTGTGAGTAACCTTTTCCCCGAACCTTTCTAATAGTTTTTCTTTAAGTTCAGTTATGTGCTCGGTGTCCTTAGCTATGATGGTCACATCGACACCGTCTCTTATCCAATCAATTTCATTAAGAAGCAGTTTGATGACATTGATCGCATCTTTTTCTGTGTTCGGGTAGATAAGAACTTCGCCTTCAAACCTATCTTTGTTAGAGAGAAGTTCATTAATATGCCCGGCAAACAGTTTCAATAATTCTTCTCGGCTGAGTCGGCTGAGTCCAACCGTCAAAACCGCCGCGAGCAAAGATGCAATTTCCACCGCTTCCGCTTGAGTTAGTTCCCCTCTTTTGACCAAATCCTTGAGCCCATTGGCGGCGGCATTGACGATGTTTTTGTCCCCAAACATAAAGCGAGGGTCATCCTCGACCAATTTTTCCCCGATATTCAGCGATTCAATATCCATCTCGAAAAGTTTTAGGAGGTCTGTCAGTAAATTTTTTCTATTTGTCTTATTTTCTTTGAATATTTTGATCATCATCTTTTCAAGATGGGATTTCTCATCGGCTTCAAATATACGGTTAACAAAGGCGGCGAAGGTTTCCTTTATGAAAGCAATGAGTCTAGTGATTAAAGATTCCTTGTTGCTCTCTTGGGATAAAGCCATAGCGGTTGTCGCTAAATATAGAGATCGGATTAATTCTTGAAGGGGCAGTGGACCATTGACCGGTCCCAAATCAGAGCTTTGAAATAAACCGTTGAGATTTTTATTTCTGCTGGGAATTCTCAATCGTTGGTTCTGCAAATCCCATCCGGTGTCATTTCGGAACCCTCTTCCAGGAATAATGGAGGTTACTTGCGCGCCAGGGAAAAGGTCGGCGGGAATTTGTTCTCCCTTATTAAAGTCACTTAAATATCGGAGAGTCATGAAGTAGGCCATTTGGCGCGCTATCAAGTGTGTATCAATTGAAGTGTTCGTTTCCTTGAAAAGCCGGGCGAGGCTTTGTTGGAAGGGCGTATTCGTTTCTCTTGTTTCCTTATCGTAATCCAATTCCCCTCTACTTAAGAGATAGGTAGGCAACATAAGAGCGGCAGACAAAAGCGCGTCCCCCATATAGGCGGAAGTCATATAACGGAGAAGGAGAATCTTATTTTCTCCAGCTTTTTCCTTAAGCCTGAACAATCTTTCTGGATTAAAGTGTCTTAGATTTGCATCTTCGATTAAATCCTCAATGAAATAAATTGCAGCGACATCCGCTGGTCCTGATAGCCGTATATTCGGATAAAGGGTTGCGCTCATCACATTGTTGATGCGGCCTGCGCCAGGTTGCTTACTGGGGAAAAGGCGTAAATCAGTTTGCCAATCATAAATGCGGTTCCCTGCATTTCTAGCTTGATGGTGGAAAAGCTCAATGGTTTCCGCATCAAAAAGACCATGACGAGCCATAACCATTCTGTCATGAATATTAATATCAAGTGCCCGTTGCCATTCTTCATGCGAAAGATCGGGATCGTTCGCATACGTGAGAAAAACAGCTGAGTCAGTTTCGTTTTTGAATTCATAAATCATGGCACTCAGCTGGCCATTCTTTAAGTCCAATTCAATTGTTCCCTTGTTGGTTTCAATTCTGGTTGGAATGAAAGGAATCTGATTCGCCGTAATTTTGATCAATGGGACTGTGGCATTTGGATAAAGGCCCCGCAGTCCCCATTCTTTTTTCTTAGACCGAAGATAATTCATCATGTCATGTTCATAAGTCAACGTTGATGGGCTTTCCTCGTTTTTCAAGAATTTAAGATGGACTCGTTTCCCCGAAGCCAACTTGTAAACAAAGGTCCGTCCATAACTATGAAGAGGAGTATTGAGATCGACCTTCTCCCCGTCAATCTCATAGATGTTGCTCGGTAAGGAAGCGCCATCGATATTTTTATCTGATTTTTTGGGAAGTCCTTTTGGTCGGTTAATTTTGTTTTGTCCGGAAACTCTCTCCAGTGGGTTCATGATTTCCGGAAATGTATTGAGAGCCTGTCCCCCATCTTTAAATTCAATTTTTTTGAGTTGGCCTGTTAAAGGTTCACTGGGTACATTGAAAATTTGTCGGTCCGAATTTTCTTTAGGGATAAGGCCGCCAGATCGTGATGTGTCATCCTTTGGCAGGAGATTTTTTTCTAAAGGATACAACCGCCCCATTTTATTGGTGATTATATAGGTACGCCCCAGCGAGTTCTGGGCTTGCATTGATGGAAAAGCCCAATTGGCCCGCCAAAATTTTCCAGGAGAGAGGGCGTCGGTTTTAAACCAATTGCTGAAGAAAAAAAGTTCCTTTTTCTCGATTCGTTTCTTATAGGGTCCAAAATCTTCATTGCCCGATTGAACGGCCTCAATTTTTCCATCAATATCAAAAATGAGTCGCACGTCTACATATCCCGGTGCTTCTTCTCCCACCAAGGGGCATTTGGCCAAAATCGATAGAGTTTCTGGGGAGTTCAGAATTTGAATGTTGTGCTTGAGCAACTGGGGTGTTAAGGCAGTTGACCCGCTCTGTGCAGCGATTTCAAATTCCAGAGCCCGGTAAACAGAATTTGGTCCCGATGGTAAGGCCTGCGCCACTTGTGAGTCGCTGAGAACCTTGGCGCCATGTTGGAGCGTGAGATCCAGTTCAGCCGGCTTGTACTGGCCCGGGTTATCCAATATTCTTCCACCATCTGGAAGATCAATAAACCCATCTCCTCTAGTAAACCGTCCATATCGATACCCGATTCGCCCGGTTGATTTTTCTCCACCGAATCTTTTATCCCCGGTGGCCCCTTCCGTGTCCCATTCCAACCCTTTGACTAGTCCGATTCCCGTTGCTCTCAGGGCCAATTCCATTTTTTGTCCGACCAAATACGCACCCAATGTTTCTTGTGTGGTCCTTTCCGGTAAATTTTCGCCTTTAAAACCCATTTGACTCAACAAGCGCCGAGCGTCTTGCTCAGTTATATAAACAACCAGTCCTTTTCCCGCCAGCTCCCCCGGATCGGAATTAATTTTTTCGAGAGCGCTTAGTCCGTTGGCGACCTTGTGAGCAATCCTTAATTCATTCAGAAGCGGAAGAAGAAGCTGCAAGATAAGTTCGGCGTCCTGTGGGGTTATAATCACATGGAATTTCCATCCTTGTTCTTGATTGGCAGGAAGCCCCTCGAAATTATGAGGCAACCGCCACAACCCCGCAGGAGAATAGCTTGAAGTTAAATTAAGAATGGGATCATTCTGTACGGCCAACTGATTTATCAATCCCAGATGTTTTTCGTAACGCTGAAGTTTTTTCTTGTAGGTCAGCATGAGGTGATAGAAGGTCGGTGTCAGCGCGCCGTTTTTGATGGCAAGGTTCATCTGGTAAGTTGTGTCAAGTTCCTCTGAGCGCGGTTTCAAAAGAAATTTGCGCGCTTTCCTTTCCAGTTCACGTTTAAATTTTTTATTCGAAAATTTGTTGACGATTTGTCTGAGGATGTTCCATGTTTCTAGTAAATCTTTGGCCTCTTCTTGGGTCATTTTTTTGCGAATGGTATATAGGGCGAGTTTTCCATAAAATTCAATCAGCGGTCTGCTTACAACATGGAAAAGATGATCTAAATCTTTTTGATGTTCTTTATAGAAAAGAGCGCCTGGGCCCGTTCGACCTTCATTTTGAAGATCATGTATGAGAGCATGAGAGTCATCTGTCAGCTTGTTAACAAGGGTATTGGCCTTATCCCACGGGGTGTTGCCGGTCAAAATGAATTCAGGTATGTCCACTTCTGTGAAGATATCGGAATCCACTCCGAAGAAATAATTGGCGCTGAAATGGGATCCGAAAAACGTGATGGCGGAGACAACTAGATCAAGATGATAGGTGGAAGGCAAAATGAAATACACAGCCACGCTAAGGCTGGCGATGGCGGCAGACCATTCCATGGTTGCCCACGAGGCGCGCGGTCCTTTGGCTCGGAACCGATTAAATATTAAGAAGTCAACGACATGCCCCGCCACAAAGAATCCCAGCGAAACAAAGAAAACCGTTCCCCCGTCAAATCCATTTAGAGCGCCAGTGGTTATCAATAAATATCCGCCATATAGCACCGCACCGGTTGCCAGAGAAAGAATGTTTTCCCCCCACCACGCATGTCGGCGATAAGTTTCAAATGGAATTGACTGCTGTCTTCCCTTCTCCAAAATTTTATTGGCCAACTCCCACGGCCAGAACATCAGGCCGCCGGTTTTGGGAAAAGTATCGAAGATCGAAATCGACGGCAGGC
>CAZJOE010000200.1:0-4470 GCA_964547555.1 uncultured Elusimicrobia bacterium
CCTTGTGACCGCGACCCTCGGAACCCCGGGAGACATGCAGATCATCGACGATATCCTCGGCGAATACAAAGACCGCTTCATGCTCCACTACAACTTCCCTGGTTTCTCGACCGGTGAAGCCAAAGGCGACCGTGGACCCGGTCGTCGTGAAATCGGGCACGGAATATTGGCGCGCCGCGCTCTTGAGCCGCTTCTCCCTTCCGTGGATGATTTCCCTTACACGATTCGCGTGGTGTCCGACATTATGGAATCCAACGGATCATCTTCCATGGCCTCCGTTTGCGGGGGAAGCTTGGCCATGTTTGATGCCGGCGTTCCTCTTAAATCCGCTTGCGCGGGTATTGCTATGGGTCTCGTGAAAGAAGGCAGTGACGTCGCGGTTTTAACCGACATCATCGGCCTTGAAGACTTCATGGGCGACATGGACTTTAAAGTGGCTGGAACCAGAGAGGGAATCACCGCCATTCAAATGGACATCAAGATCGATGGAATCAATCTCGACATTATGAAGACCGCCATCAATCAAGCGAAAGGAGCCCGTCTCCACATCCTTGATCACATGGAGAAAGTCATCAATTCCCCTCGACAAGAACTTTCCGAATTCGCTCCTCGCATGATCACCGTGGAAATCCCGGTGGACAAAATCGGAGCCTTGATCGGTCCCGGTGGAAAAAATATCCGTAGCCTCCAGGAAGAAACCGGCGCCACGATTGAAGTGGACGACGATGGACGCGTGTACATCTCAAGCCTCAATGCCGATTCAGTCGAAGCGGCGAAGGTCATGGTTCAAGGGATGACCGCCGTTCCAGAAGTGGGAAAAACTTATAAAGCCAAAGCCGTTAAAGTGATGCCCAACCTCGGCGTGTTCGTGCAATTCATGCCGGGCAAAGAAGGCCTTGTTCATATTTCCCAACTTGAACATCGCCGTGTGGAGCGCGTTGAAGACGTGGTCAAAGAAGGCGACCAGTTCGACGTGAAAGTCATGGAAATCGATTCTCAGGGCCGCGTGAACTTATCCAGAAAAGCGCTTCTTCCCGTTCCGGAAGGAATGACCGTGACCGAAGCGGACTTCCGTCCTCGTCCGAGAGACGGCGGCGGACGGGATGGGGGTGGGGGACGCGGCGGATTCTCACGCGGAGGCGGACGCGGGCGTCGTGACTAAAAAGCTCTCTCCCTCTAAACCGAAAGACCGGCTAGAGACCTATATTGAATTAATGGTCGCCGAAGATCTCTATGAACTAGAGATCACGGATGGACCTTTCCAATTGAAATTGGTGCGGGAAGCCCGTCATCCACAGCCTCACCGGATGACGGCTCCTGCGCCGGTTGTTGACGAGCAAGCCGCTCAAGCGCCAGAAGTCAAACAACCGGAAGTTTCGCAAGGAACGCCGATCATCGCACCTTTGGGCGGCCTTTTTTACCGGTCGCCTTCTCCGAAATCACCTCCTTTCGTCAGAGAAGGAGACAAAATTGTGATCGGGCAAAACCTCGGGATTATCGAAGCCATGAAAGTGATGAATGAGATCAAAGCAGAGATCTCTGGCCGATTGGTCAAAATCTTGGTAGAAAACGGCAAGTCGGTGGAGTCAAATCAGCCCATGTTCATTGTTGAAACGGAATAGACAACGAAAGAATGAGCCCCTATTTCTCACCTCGCTATTACTTTAAAGCGCAGGCCAAGTCTAAATCCCGGTCGAAAAAAAAGATCGACTGGATCTCACTTGGCCTTCTTTTTATCGGCGTCCTCTCCTTTTATACCGTTCTCTTTCCTTCCGCCGCCGGGTCCTGGGGCAAAAAAACTTCTCAATTTTTAGGATGGGTGTTGGGCGGCGGCCGTTTTATTTTCCCTGTTCTGATCGGCCTTTTGGGATGGGACCTGCTGATTAAAAAAGAACGCAAGTCCGGCTTGGTAAAAAAAGGACTCATCGGCGTTTTGTTTTTGTCTTTCCTTGTTTTTCTAAGTTTGGTTGGTCAGGCTGTTTGGAATGTAAACTACGGCGGTATTCTGGGACTCGCCGGACAGAAATTTTTGGTGGAAGTTTTTGGCGTGGCCGGAACGTGGATTCTTATTTTTGGAACGCTTCTGGCCATCAGTATTCTTCTTTCGGGGTTTACTCCCAGCGAAGTGACTCATCATCTCATCGATACTCTTCGAAACGATTGGCGTGATTGGCAGAAATCAAGACTGACGACGGCTCCTGTCGTCAAAGAAAAGAAACAAGCGGTGGTCCAGCCGGCCCCGGCCTTGGCCGCTTCGCCCAAGCCTTTTACTCCTCCTAAGATCATGGGTGGATCCGTTCCCGCTCCTATCAAACCTGTCATTAAAGAAGAAACACCCGAATCGGCTAAGCCCGCCTCCTCCAAAATTCCTTATTCTTCACCTTCTCTTGAAATTTTTGAATCTTTTGGGGGGGCCAACCCTGTCTCGAAAGATGAATTAACCAGCCGCGCTAAGTTGCTCGAACAGACCCTCGCTAATTTCAATATCGCGGCTCGAGTGGTTGAGATTCATCCGGGACCCGTGATTACTCGATATGATCTTGAACCGGCCCCGGGCGTCAAAGTCGCTTCGATTGCAAGCCGCGCCGCGGACCTTTCTTTGGCCATGCGCTCGACGGGAATTCGCGTTCTGGCTCCGATTCCAGGAAAAGGCGCCGTTGGCGTTGAAATTCCAAACCTAAATCCGGAAATGGTCGGACTACAAGAACTTTTGGCCAAGCCAGAATTCATGAATCATAAATCGCCTTTGGCTTTTGTTCTGGGGAAAACAGTTTCCGGTGAACCCTATATTGTTGATTTGGCGACTCTTCCTCACATCCTCATCGCCGGCGCCACGGGATCGGGAAAAAGCGTCGCGGTTCATGCTCTGATTTCTTCCATTCTTTACCGGTCTTCTCCCGAGCAAGTTAAATTCTGCCTCATCGACCCGAAGCGGCTTGAGCTTCCGTCCTATACGATGATCCCGCACCTTTACGATCCTTGCCACACACCGATCGCAGCGGAAGTGATCACCAACTCCAAGCAAGCGGCCAAAGCCCTCAAGCGCCTTGTGAAAATCATGGAGTACCGCTACGACCTTTTCTCGAAAGCCAACGTTCGAAACATTGACTCTTATAACCAAAAACGGAAAGAACAGAAACTTCCGCCTGAATATTATTTGGTGGTCATCATCGATGAATTGGCCGACCTGATGATCACTTCTCCCAAAGACGTGGAAGATTCGGTCCAGCGCTTGGCCCAGATGGCTCGCGCGGTTGGAATCCACTTGGTGCTGGCCACGCAGCGTCCTTCGGTGGACGTCATCACGGGCGTCATTAAAGCCAATTTGCCGGCGCGCGTGGCGCTGCGGGTGGCCTCGGCGATCGATTCGCGCGTCATTATTGATACAGGCGGCGCGGAAGTGTTGTTGGGCAAAGGCGACATGTTGTTCCTTCCTCCCGCTTCTCCGGAACCGCTGCGCGTTCAAGGAGCCTACGTTTCCGAGACAGAAGTGCAGAATCTCGTCGATCATGTGAAGAAATTCGGATCTCCTTCTTATGACGATTTGTTCAGCTCCGGAAGTGCTTTGGAATTTGCCGTCGAAGACAAGAAAGAAATGGTAGACCTTATTGAAGCGCTGAAACTCATCCTAGAAAGGAAGCGTGTTTCGCAGGATCTCTTGAAGGCGCACTTTGGAAGCTCTGCTCGAGCCACCAATATCTTGTCTCTTTTGGAAGTGAAAGAATTTATTAGGAAACCGGAAGGATCGAACCGATGGGAAATTAATTTCGATATGATCGAGGAGTTTATTACCAAGGTCAACAATGTCCCCGAAGGGGAGCTGATGTCATGAGAGGGAAGCGTCTTTTGTTGATCGGATTTCTATCTTCAGTTTCAGGGGCGTCCGCAGCCGCCATTTCAACTCCCGCCTACACGATTGAGCGGGTTATAAGCGAGATTAAATTGAATGATCAATCCATTAAACGGTTACAGTTTGGCTTTGAGCAGGAAGTCACTTTTTTAAACTCCAGCATGAAGTCTCAAACGTCCGGCCAAGCGGTGTTTGAAAAACCAAACAAGCTAAATATCCATTTGAAAAAGCCCAATGAACAATTGACGATCGCCAATGGGAAGAAAACCTGGGTTTACACGCCCGCTTATAAACAAGTCTGGGTGGGGACGGGGAAAAAGGATTTTTCCTCGCTGCTCCCCAAAGGGATGGTTCCCATCAACAATTTGGGCGAAGACCTAGAAAAGAACTACACGCTGTCCTTGGCCTCCAGTTCCGAAGCCGACCAATCGTTGAAACAGGTCCGCTTCTCCGCTGTTCCCAAAGCGCCGGCCGACTATTCCCTCGAGTTCATTGTATCAACGGATTCGTGGCTTCCGATGGAAACCACCTACTTATCTTCTTCAGCCAAGGTTGTGACACGCTTAAAAGGGGTCGAAGTGAACCCAACGGTTTCCGGAAAATCTTTCAATTTTATTCCG
>CAZJOE010000201.1:0-4467 GCA_964547555.1 uncultured Elusimicrobia bacterium
CGTCCTGTTCTGGGGAATTCTGGGCGCGATGGTGATCCGCATGGTTTTTATTTTTCTCGGGGTGGCCCTCATTAACAGTTTCCACGGAATCATTTACGTCTTCGGGGCCTTCTTGGTTTATACCGGCTTTAAACTCGCCGTGGAAAAAAACAAGGAAATTCATCCTGGCGACAACCCTCTTATCAAATTGTTTCGGAAGTTTTTCCACGTCAGCGACCATTACGAAGAAGATAAATTCTTCATTAAGAAAGACTCGAAATGGATCGCCACACCTCTTTTTATCGTGCTTATTGTGATTGAAACCACGGACATTGTTTTCGCGGTGGACTCCATTCCGGCGATATTGGCCATTACGACAGATCCCTTTGTGGTCTTTACCTCTAACATTTTTGCGATTTTAGGGCTGAGGTCTTTATACTTCGCCCTCTCAGGAATGATGAAACTTTTTCACTTCCTCAATTACGGCCTGGCGGCCATTCTGGTTTTTGTGGGATTAAAAATGCTGGTGAGTTTCAAATATCACGTGCCGATTGGGTGGACGCTGGGCCTTATCGGCGTCACCCTTATTGCCTCCGTTTTGGCCTCTCTCCTGTTCCCTCAGAAGGAAAAGACCCTCCCCATCACAACAGAACCTTAAGCCAAACCCTTCTTTTCCACCTCTTTTCATCAATTTCTCAGACGGAATTTTTTTTGGTTAAAATTGTGCCGGATATTATACACTCTGTCTCCGTCGGAAATGATGGCACTTTTACTCAAACAAGGAATAATCCAATGGACGAACAAGTTTACACCACATATCAGATCAGCAAAATTTGCTCAGTTGACATCACCACCATTATGGCGTGGGTTGACGATGGAAAACTTCGCGCGTACCGAACCCCGGGCGGCCACCGCCGCGTACTCCACCGAGACCTGGTCTCTTTTTTAAAAAAATACAACATGCCCATTCCCCGCGACGTTCGGGAAGGCGGACAAAAAGTCCTTATCGTTGACGATGAGCCGATGACGGTCCGCTTGATCACTCGGGCTCTCGCCAAAATAGACAAGGACCTCCAAATAGAAACGGCCCATGACGGTTTTGAAGCCGGACAAAAGCTGGAAACATTCCATCCTGATTTGGTGATCCTCGACATTCTTCTTCCCGGCGTCGACGGATTTCGCGTTCTCAAAAACATCCGCAACCACAAGAACAATCAAAACATCAAAATTTGCGTTATTTCAGGAGTGGACATTGAAACCACCAAAGCCAAAGCTTTAAAGGCCGGAGCCGACGCCTTTATCGCCAAACCATTTAATTTTGATCAATTGCTTGACGTCGTCCGCTCACAGCTTTTCGCCGAATCACTTACTGCCTAATTCCTCCGAGGGGGTGGTCTTAATTACCTTTTTCCTGTCCTCATTTTCCTCTATAGGACTGCGCTCTGTCTCGGATTTCAAAAACATAAAAAACGATTGTATTTTTAAACCTAAATAGCGTATATTCCTCAGAATTCAAATCTTTCATAAAAGGGAGTTAGGGGAATGCCTCGATATTTTATTATGACCGTTATCGCATTCTGGATTCCAGTGGCGGTCCTATCGATTTTTCTCAGAAATCACCTCACGCCTCAAACCAAAAAAGCTCTCTGGATTACCATCCTTGTTATGATTCCCGTTTCCTTTCTCATGGAATACGTTTACCTCTGGGCGGACATCTGGGATTTCTCCGAAGAAATGGACCCTCTCTTGGGAATTCGTCTATGGGGCGCTCCCATCGAAGAATTTTCTTTTTGGTTCGGAGGAACGCCGTTCGTTTTATTAACCTACCTCGCCATTGACCGGCTGACTGGAAATAAAAACACGTCCACATGACCGACGACGATAAACAACCGAAACGTCAACCCGATGGAAAATTTGAGTACAAAAAAGGGACGTGGTGGCCCTTGTGGGCCCTTTTTATGGTCCCTTTTCTTCTTGTTTTTAAACCGCTTTATTCCTTCGTGAAAAAAGAAGTCAATTGGAAAGCCGCTTGGCTGACGGTGCTCGTCTTTGAAGCGGTCATGATGGCCGCCGAATACTATTCCTTGAAACGCGGCCACTGGGTCTACAATGAAAACAGGATTTTTGGCCCCAAAGTCTTTGGCGTGCCCATTGAAGAACCGCTCCTCTATTATTTATTTTCACCGCTCATTCTCATCTCGCTTTTCCATTTTTTTAAAAAGAAGTTGCAAAAATAAAAAACTAAGGAGGGATCCATGAAATTAATTCTCTGGGAGATCTGGTCCTACGCGCAAGTGCCGGTATTTTTGTTCTTATTCAAGAAGTTCGCCAAAAGAAATGTGATGGGAGACATTATTGCCGGGACCATTCTGGGTCTTTTTATTGAGTTTTCAACCGAGCCGCTCTGGGACTATCATTTCCGCTTCACCTTCTACAAAGACGTGGCTCCCAGCATTGTGCTCGGATGGGGCGTGATGTTCACGCTGGTCTGCTATTTGTCCGAAAGAATTTATAAATGGGTCCTTAAAAAAGATTCCATCGAACCGTACGACAAACGGATTTTCATTTTCGACTTGGTGGGCGCCGTTCTGATCGGATTTCCCCTCGAAACAATAGGACTCCGTTCCGGCGTATGGGACTACAACTACGAACTCCTTCAATGGAATTGGGGCATGATTCCCTTTTTCCAAATGCCCTATGAAGCGTTGGCCGGCTATTGCCTTCTCATGCTCGTCGCTCCGACTTTTGTTCGTTACTGGCATTCAGCGTTTGAAGGAAGATAAAAATGGCCAACGACGGTAGAGAGCCGAACAAGACAGAAGCAAAGCGAGCCCCAAATTATCTTCTGTCTATTATCGCGATCTTTATCATTCCCTCCCTCCTGCTATTGCCGGCAACGTGGAAAAAGGTTGCGAAGAAACCGTTCATTTTAGCCTCGGCCACCATCGCCCTCATCGGCTGGGGGTGGAGCTGGAACGTCACATCCCATGTGTGGTGGTCCTTCGGCTGGCCGCACATGTTGGGATGGGACGTTATTCCTCATCTCCCGCTTGAAGAAATTCTGTTCTATCCCTTCGGAGGAATCCTGGTGTTGTTGGTGTATGTGGCCGTCCACCGTTTAAAGTGGGTTCCCGTCTATAAATCGGCAACGGTGTATTGGATATACCTGATCGTGGGAACGGCTATTTTAGGCACGATTGCTTATCTCACCCGCGAGAATGTTCCCATGTATCTTTACAGCCAGCTCCTTGTTTACAATTTGTGCTGCTGTTTATTATTGGCGCCGTTTGTGGCCAAAGATATTAATCTTGTGGCGATGTTGGCGCCCGTGTTTCTATTATTGCCCGTCGGTTTTTTATGGGACACGGTCGCCATTAAATACGGGTGGTGGACTTTTCATGCCATCACGCAAATACGGATTGGAACAGTCCCCTTGGATGAATTTGATTTCTTTTTCTACGCGGAGCCTTCCGCCATTTCCATTTATCTCGTTTACTGCCGGATCTTTAAGATGAAACCCATTCTCGATTCCTAACAAAAAATATGAAATCTCCCCTCTTTGCAACTCGTCTTCGGCTGACGCATCCCACCATCACCCGGAATCAGATTCTTTTCACGACAATCCTTTCTTTTTTAGTGGCCATTTTATTTTTAATCGTCGAAAATCCTTTCTCGGTCGGATATCCGATTACCATCATTGTTTCAGCGGTTTTCCACCTACTTCTTTACGCTAATTTCACCAAGTTTGAGAAATTAAAGGCCCGCACCTTCACCCTCATCAGCATTTTCAACTTGATCCTGATGGGCGGCATCATTCATTTCACGGGAGGCATCCTTTCTCCTTTCATATTTGTTTTTTTCTCTATCCTCCTTTCCGACGCTTCTCACGGCATCGAATATCCGGGTCTTATCGCGGCGCTGGTCATTTACACCGGAGTGATTGGGCTCGAGTTCACGGGAATATTAAAACCCTTGGCCATTTCCCCCGTCGACATTTATGAGCATAAATTTACGCTGGCCGCGATCACCATCGCCACCTCCCTTTTCATGGTGGTGACCAGCCAAACTTACATGATCATCATGAGCAATTTACGGACTCACCTGGAGCATGAACTGGCGGAAAAACAAGAAATTATGAAGCAACTGGTCCGGATGGAGGCCCCTTCTCAAATTGGACTCCTGGTCAATAAAATTGTTCATGATCTCAGAGGTCCGCTGGGCGCCATCGGGGGGTTTATCTCCATCCTCAACAAAGAAAACGAGCTTAATGAAGATTCCAAAAAAGATTGCGAAGTGATGACGGAAGAGCTGAAGCGGATTCAAAAAATGATCGACCGGATGATCCTTTATAGCCGGCCCATGAAATCCAACAAGGAAAGCCAATGTCCTGTGGAATTATTGGAAACGGTATTGACCGTCTTTTCATTTTATCCGGGGGCCAAGAATGTGGAATTTTCCAGAGATTTCCCTCCACCGCAAACGCTCAAC
>CAZJOE010000202.1:0-4438 GCA_964547555.1 uncultured Elusimicrobia bacterium
CATATTTTGAAGGGGCCATAAGTAAGGCCGACGAAGCAGGAGGAGTTCCAGTTCCTGCAGTGACGGGCTGTGCAGTTTGCGGTTGATGGCTGGCGGTGAATTTTTTTTGTGATTCGGGATTGAGCAGGACGATGTTGATTTCTTCTCGGGTCAATGTTGCATCGGTTGGATGTACATACTTCATATGCAAAGCGATGTCGCCTTCGGGCGTGATGCTGGGAGAGCCGACTACTTCAGCTTTTGTTCCTTTTCCATCGACATCCAAAACTGGGAAGTCGGGAAGAATTTGAACCGGCTCCCACAAAATTGAAATCAGGTGTTCACGCTTCATACGGAACAGTTTGGTCGTGAGGTGTTTGTTGGTTAAACCAACCAAAACATGTTTTCCGTCAGGAAAAAAAATCGGGCTAAAAGCGGGCGTCCATTCGAGAGAAGGGTCAAAATTTTTAACTCCCAGTTCCAAGGCGATCTGTTGGATATGATGTTCCAAGCTTTCAGACCGACAATCCTCAATTTGTCCGTTTTTTTGTTTCACTTCCACCAACTCCAACTTTCCATCAGTTGTTCGTCCCCAAGTCAAAATCGTTTCTCGGTTTGGAGAAAGATTGGGGAAGAATTCTTTGAAATCCCAAGACAAATTGAAATTCAATGAATTTTCTATCCAAATATAATCGCCATGCCTAAAAATTGGGTGAGGATTCGACATCGCCCCGGTGTTGAAGTCGAACTCAGCCTCCGTCAACATGGGTTTTCGATACAGAGGATCATTAATAAACCAAATTTTATTTTCACCAGGCACTTTGGCGACCTGACCTATTTTTATTTTTCCGATCGATGAAAATTCGACTCCATCCATCAATGTTTGAGAAAGAACGGCCTCTCCAAAAACCTGAGTTTCTGGAAATCTATCCACTACAACAGCTCCTGTAACCAAACCGGTTGGAGGGCCCATGTAATTAAGAAGAACAACTTTGTTTCCGTTATCAGAAAAATTGGGAGCTTGCAGTGGATACCAGGATTGATCCATCCAAAACGAAGCTACGTCAACGGACGAAAACGGAATTCTAGTTCCATGCCTTGGAATTGTCGGCTCATTTTCCGGCGTCACCACAAAAAGATCCGACCATTTGGGTGGCGTCCCTGCGGCCGGCGCGATGGCGGCATTGGCGGAATGAAGTTTGATGATGTTGAGGGTTCGAACTTTAGTTGCCATCATTTCTCCCGATAACGGATTTAACTTCTGGCTGGGCGCGTAACGGACAATAGAAATACTCCCTTCCGGTGAGATCTGGGGAACTGGATAAAGAGTGAAAGTGGAAGCGTTTAAAACATCCTGAATTATTTCAAAGGCTTTCGAGAAATCAAGATGACCCGTTGTCATATCAAAGTTGATGGTAAAAAATTTTATTGACTTATTCGCTAATACCACCGTGAACAGTAATTGTTGAGTGTTTGGGGAAAAAACAAGAGGACAATGATCCACTTCTTGCCCAGCCATATATTGCAGTTCTCTCTGCAATTCTGAAAATACAATTATTGTGCGCTTGTATTCGAAGCTAGAACTGGTTCTTTCAACCCAAATCAAATGAGGTTCTGCGCTCCCTTCAGTGGCCCAAATCAAAAGATGCAATCCATCAGGAGAAAAATTTATACCGAGAGTGCCAAGATTCCATGTAAAAAGAGAAGAACCGATGGGATGACCATTCTCAGCCACCAATTTTGGATGACCTTTTATTTCTCCGGTGTTTAAATCCACTTCTATTTCCTGTAATTCCATTCTGCCGGCGGGCCCATTTACAAACCAGATTTTGTTGGAGTGAGGAACAAATGAAAATCGAGGTTGATTCATCAAGTTAATTCCGCCTACCGCAGGGCTATCTTCAAGAATCAAGCGCGGCTTACTTAATGCTTCCGTTTCTGGGATTCGATCCAAGAGAATCAGTGCTTTGATGTTTCCATTTTTAACTTGAATGAGCGTTTTGGTTCCTTCAGAATTAAAAACCAAGGGTGACATGTCCCGCCATTCCCAATCGGGATAGTCAGCCAGACCGATGCGTTCTCCTTCCACGGGCAATCCTTTAATTTGGTCGGCTCCCCAAATTTCCGATGTGACGGGCGCAACCAACAAATCTTGCGGCGTCCTCGAGGATAAAAGTGTTTCGACAGCGGCTGTTACTGTCTCGGTTGTAGTAGAAAGGGTTTTTTTGAATTCGGCGATGTAGGCTTCGATGAGTTTTCTTAAACTGGAAAAGTCGACGCCGCTGATATGAAGGGGAAGAGTGTTGAGAAGAAGATTGAAAAGATTGTTCAGGATTCTGGGATCAGGGTTCAGAGTTTTTTCAGGTGGGCCCTGAGATTTAACTGAAGACGGTGCGGGGGCGGACGTTTGATTGGGATCCAGCGGCTCAAGAAATGAATATTCTTCTCCGGATTTCACCAAGAATCCGCCTCGATGTGGAACCACCAATTTAACGAGACCCCACTTAAGCGGTGACTGCCCAGGAATCTCATCTCCCATACTCAAAAACTTTTCTTTTTTTCCAAGAGACATATTTTTTAAGTTAATCGTTATGCACTCAAAGTGAGAATCCATTTCTTTAATCAAAATTACCTGATTATTCACAAACACCGGTAAAACAAACACATCGCCATTAAAAATTTTCTTAAAGGTACGTGGCTCCGTTAAATCGCCAGTTGAGGGATCTCGTTTAAAAATCGTTAGACGTGTTTCACCTAGAGCATCTGCCGTCATTGCGATGGCCAATTCCCCAGTAGGAGAAATATCATATTGATCTTTGTGAACGAACGTCCTGGCGGCCGGAATTCTATAGCTTAAAAAAAGAGCCTTATTGAATTGTTGATAGGGTTTAAATAAAAATTCCAATAGTGTGTCGTGGATTTCATTATTCATTTGGCAAGGCATAAAGATGCGGCCTTCGGGCGTGAATCGAGGGCGCCCTTTGATGGCATAATTGTGCCTAAACATCGTGCCTGTTTGATTTTCAATTTCCCATCTCTCATCAAAGAAAAGAATGAATCTTTTTCCCCAACCGTCTTGATCATTCCACTCAAGTTGGACAAGTTGATTCATTCCGCTGGCCTCCATGTGCCAAACAATCATGAACTGTCCATTCGGTGAAACCGACGGCGCCGCTAAAATGTCTCCCCACTTTTCTCCGGCATTGCCTCCAGGAATATCTTTCCCTTTGATCGGGAAACCGGGAATATCTTCTTGATGAATGGCTTTGTATCGCTTTAAGTCCAGTGTTGGAGCAGCCCCCGCCGTAATCTGAGATGCTGGAACCGGTACAGGAGCTGCCCTGGTTTTCGCGGCGGTGGATTTAGGGCGGAGCAAAATTCCTGAACTACGGGAAAGGATTCCTGAAGATTTGAAATACGGAAAACCCTCGAAAGGGGGATCAAATGGGGACAACTGTGTTTGATTGAATCTCCTTTTCTTTTTTCCCATTTTTCCTGTTTTGACATTTAATGTTTGCATAACGAGGTGATCATCTTCAGCAAAGATCAACCATTTCGAGTCTGGAGAGAAATTTGGGAAACCCGATTCCTTTGTATTTAATCGTTCGACCACTATCGGATCCGATATTTTCCCGCTCGAAGTGTTTCTTTCACTGAGATAAACATTATTATTATTTTGAAAGCCAAAAAGTACCCATCGCCCATCCAGTGATATCGAAAAACCTCCGCTTGCCGGCGACCAAATAGATAAATCAGTTGTCTCTTTTGGAATGAGCGCACCCTTGGACTCGTCAATTATCCATTCTTTGTATTTCGTGGATGTAAACCAAGAGAGAATGCGACTGCCATCGGGAATGATACTCAAGATTTTATTAAGTCCTTTAACAACAGCCCCATTCATCCATCTAAAATTTTGAGGGTCCCACTCAAGGCGAATAACCTCACGTGTTTTTCCTTTTATATGGGGTACGAACGCCCAGCGGCCTTGAGACGAAACTAAAAATCCTTCAATATCTTCCCACTTTTTATTTTTAAATCCGGGAATGGGTTCGCCTTTCTTTGGGAAACCGACGGTCTCATCAATATTGATAACGTCATACTGGGACAAATCAAATGGATTTTTCGGCAAAGGAACGGCCGCCCAAGAAGTCAACTGTCGGCGCGGCTTAAGCAACACGCCGACGCCCTCTAATAACAGGCCTTGTTCGATGGGTTTGGGGGTTGCGTTGATTGTTCCTGACTTGAAAAGTGAAAGACCGTTTATTGTTGCGTTTTTGGAAATAAACGGCCTTGGATTGTAAGCAATTCCATTAGTAGTATTTATGTCATAAACCAAAATTTCTTTTTTCGAACGCGAAATAAATATCCCATTCCCGTCAGGCGTAAAAGAAACTTGCAGTTCAGATTTAAGTTTTTGCCCCTGCGCGTCGCAGATTTCACGAAGTCCCTTTAGTTCTCC
>CAZJOE010000203.1:0-4437 GCA_964547555.1 uncultured Elusimicrobia bacterium
CCGCCCTGATGGCCGATCCTTCACTGACATTGTTGGCGTACACATCGTCAAAAGGATCCGGAACAACGGCAGGCGGCGAAGACAACTCTCGGTCCAGCGTAAATATACCAGTATTAAAATTCATCTCGATATTGTCTGGATAACGTTGGAGCGGATCTAAAATACTTGTGTCTTCCCCAATTACTTTTTCCCGGTTCTTATCCATTACTTTAAAAACAAAATTTCCCAGGCCATTGTTGTCTCTAACGATATTTCGAGCGTTGACCGAGTAGTACCTTTTTATTTCTTGGCTCACTTGGGGCGTTTCAATGGAACCATCTTTAATGAGAACGGCCTGCGCCAAAGAATTAATATTCGGGTGTCTGTTGGGGGAAACACCATCGAGTCTGAATCCATTCTTCATTGTAAATACGATGGCGACGCGTGAGCTGACTGGAATTTGGTTGATAAAAGTAATCGTGGCAGGCCCCTTGTTTGGATTTCGATCCATGACATAATCCACACCAGGTGACATTTCTCGCATACGGATTTCAAGGGGCATAGCAGCAGGGGCGGTTGGTGTCGCAATCCTATAAAGTTGCGGCCCGGTGACGCTGTTGTCTTCAATTAAGACAATTTCACGGACGTCCTGAATCGGTTGCACGGTAGCCGCATTAATGCCGTTAACATTCATTCCACCTGCATTGACAGAGGTAGAAAAAGTTAGGTCATAGAACTTTCGCCGAATATAAGCCGTGTCATTCACATAAACTTGATTTCTTGTGGTGGATCCGACAAATCTTTTTGTTTCGGTGGTTCCTTTGGTCCTGGATCCAATCGCCATAAAACCGAGCCGTTTATATTTGAGCGAGGCGCGAATACCGAAAAGTTGTTTGTTGTAATTCACGAATTCCGTGGAGGGAAGACTAAGGGTGATGTCACCGAAGGCGGCTTCTTGCACAACTTCATCTGGATCGCCTTTATAAATTACTGAAAAGTCCCGGACATTTTCTTTGGTGTCGTCAAAATTCACGTTGATGGTTGTTTTACGCGCCACGGTCCCTTGAATCCGGGCTTGCAGTTCTTGCTCCATATCAAAAGATTGACTGTCTTGTTTGGTCCCCAATTCGTCGGCCCGCTCTTTACTGATATGCGTATTTTTCAATTCAACTTTGATGACTTTACGCCCCGTGACGGCCAGAGAAGATTCGTAAGGAAGATCCACTTTAATTTGTCCGGAAGGCGGCTTGGGGGCTTCTGCCGTGAAAGTGGATTTTTCTACCGCGTCGACAGTGGCTTCGCCTGGTTTTCTGCCCGATTCAACGGCCCGGCGCATTTCATTCCAATCGTTCATTTTGAAATGAATAAGGTCCTCTTCCGAGGGAGCCGTTCTTTCTTCTTCAACAAGGGCGGGACCAAACCGGTAACCGCTGGCGTCAATTTTAGGGGTTTTATCTTGGCTGAAATCCCACCAATTGTAATCGCTATCGAGGACGGGATTTGCCACGGGGGGAGTGGAAGTGGTAGTTGAAGTGGGTGTTGAAAAAGTATCGGTGGAAGTTTCCGCATTAGAAATTGAAATGGCGGTAAGCAATACCAATATGCTTACCACCAATAAAACTTTAAATTGCGAATTTGACCCGAGCTGTCGCGGCAAAATTGAGGCCCCCTAACGACCCGAGGGTATCATCAAAGCCCTCTATTTTCAAGCCGTTTAGGTAAATCCACTCTCGCATTTTTATACAATCCCCCCAATGCAACTGTCCTTATATTTCTTCCGCCAGTTCATCCCTTCCTTCATGTTTGGGTCGGTCCTTTTCCTATTTGTTTTGATTTTGGACAGGCTCTTTGATTTGGTTGACTTAATTTTCAACAAAGGCGTCCAGGCCTTAACCGTCGGCAAACTTTTCTTGCTTTTTGTTCCCACGGTTTTACCGCTGACCTTCCCCATGGCGATTGTTTTGGCCAGCCTGGTCGCCTTCGGCCGAATCTCTGAAGAAAATGAACTGACGGCCGTTCAAGCAGCTGGAATTCCAGCCTATAAAGTCCTTTGGCTTCCCCCTCTTTTTGCCCTCATTATCAGCATTTTCATGGTTCCTTTTAATACCCGGATTGCGCCTTGGTCGAACCGGGTTTTCCAGAACATCTATCAAGAAATTATCTCCGCCGAACCCTTAATCAACATCACCCCGCGAAATTTCTTCTCCATTAAAAACCTTAAAATCTTCGCGGAATCCGTTAATAAAAAAACCAACCAGCTTCAGGGTGTTTTTGTTTATCAGATGGCGGAAGATTCCCGTCCTGCCCAACGAACATTCGCCCACTCCGGCGTCATTGAGACGGATTCCCAAATCTTTAAACTTAAATTGTTCGACGGCCAGATTGAACGCTTCGACAGCTTTCAACCGGACACCATGGTCCACACCACGTTTAAGTCTTATGAAATCACGGTCCCTCTGAACTTTGGGAATACCAGTAAAAATCAGCGGTTCCGGAACATTCCTAGTAAAGAACTTCGTGAATTGATCCTGGAACTTCAAAGCAAAGGATTTACGACTCACCCTCTTCAAGCGGAATACAGCATGAGGTATGCGATGGCCTTCGCGACCTTTTGTTTGGCCATGGTCGCGCTTCCTCTGGCCACAGTTCTTAAACGAGGCGGCCGCTCTTTCGGATTTGGTGTGACGATCATGGTTATTTTCGCCTACTATTTGATTCTTATTCTCGGCCTCACCCTGGCGGAAAAAGGAATTCTCCCCTCGCATCTGGCGCTGTGGATTGGAAATATAATTTCACTTATCTTCGGAACCTATTTATTCGTGAGGCTTCATAAAAAATGAGCATTTTAAACCGGTATATTTTAAGGAAGTTTCTCCGCCCCTTTTTCGCCTCCTTCGCCGCCCTCTGTATAATCATTTTTATTTCACAGCTCTTTGAGCGCCTGGACCGCTTTCTTGCAGACGGCGTCCGGTGGGGACATGTGCTGGGTTATCTTCTCACCACCATGCCGTATCAAGCGGTGCAGATCCTTCCTGTGGCCTGTTTACTCGGAACTCTTTTCGTGGTCGGCGATTTGGCCCGGAACCGCGAATATATCGCGGGCCTTGCCGGAGGAGTTCCTCCAGAAAAATTCCTGGGAGGGATTCTTTTGGCTGGACTCGTTCTTTCCATGGTGTCGCTCGTCCTCAATGAAACAGTGGTCCCCCCCATCAGCCGTTATTCCACCATGGTTTTCCGGGAGAAAATAAGAAAGATTACGGATTGGCGTCCCAAGGTCTTCACAGATCTCCTCGTGGCGGGCGCGGAAGGGCGGATGTGGAGCATTAAAGAATTTAATCAAGACAGCGGTGAAATGAGGAGACCCATTGTGGACACCTTCCAGTCGGGCCGGATCACAACGCAGATCGACGCTGAAACAGCCAACTGGAAAATTGACGGGTGGACCTTTGAAAACGGCGTCATCCGCACCTTTAACGAAGACAGCACGACAATCCAAAAAATTGAAAAATTTACCGAGCTCGGATTTCCCTTTGTTGAAAAACCTTCTGACCTCACAACCCAAGAGCCGGAACCGGAAGAAATGAGTTCTAAAACATTAAAGAAACATATCAGCCGGTTGGAATCCTTGGGAGTTCCCACGAGGAAAATGGAAGTGGAGCTTCGCATGAAACTCGCGCTTCCCTTGACTTGTTTCGTGGTGACGTTTTTAGGAATTCCGCTGGCGCTGCGAGGACGCGGGAACCGCGCGATGGGAATTGCGGCGGCCGGTGTATTGGCGTTGGGTTATATGGGATTTGTTCAATTTGGAAAAGCCATGGCCCAACGTTTGATCCCTCCCCTGCTCGGGGCGTGGATGGGCAACCTGGTCTTCCTAGCGATAGGAATCGCGCTCTGGATCCGGATGCGGCGTTCGGTTTAGTGTTCTTTTTCGGTTGAGTTGGGAACCACAACGTCTGAAGCAGGAACCGTTTTCGCCGGAGTCACCACAGGGGCTGATGTTTGGGTTGGCACCGCCATTTTCTGCTCTTCTTTAGAATCTTTCCCCTTCTTAATCCGGTCACGCGTCTCTGTGTAATTGGTTCCGAACTTGATTCCAATTGAGACCACATGATTTTCCTGTCTTAAATCTCCGGGACGAGCGCCCAATTCTTGAGAGTAGAAAGCGTAATCAAGTTTAAGCACGGGCAAATCGAGTCCCAAACCGAAACTGGGATAGCCTTGATAGGCGCCGCCGCGTAAACGGAGGAACCAATATTTATACTCGGCCCCCAAATGGACCTGCTTCCACATATCTTCTCCGAAAACCCTTCTAAATCCGCGTTCAAAGAAAATGTGTTTGTCCTTGTCCATGATGTCCCGAACATCCGCCGCCAACGTCAAACGATTGCCGGTTGGGAGTAACCAAAGTAATTTCTCTGGGGTCACCGCTATACCAATATTGGTTCGAGGACGAATCAC
>CAZJOE010000204.1:0-4427 GCA_964547555.1 uncultured Elusimicrobia bacterium
GCCACAATGTCGACCGGTAAATTATCAACGAGGCCGCCGTCCACAAGCGAACGGTGCCGGTATTCGACGGGCCGGAAGACACCCGGAATAGTGGCACTGGCCCGGGCGGCGATGGCGACAGGGCCCTCCTGAAAAATGACGCGCTCACCGGTTCGAATGTCGGTGGCCACGCAAGCGAAAGGAATTCTTAAATCGGTAAAAGTTTTATCGCCGATGTGCTTCTTCAGGTAGGTTTCCATTTTCGCGGTCGAGAAAAGATCTTGCGCCAAGACCAAGCGAAGCATGCTGGCTTTGGACATGTCGGTTAAATGGTTCCATCCCACCTCCCCCGCCATCAACTCAATTTGGTCGGCGTCGTGTCCGCCCGCGTACAGAGCTCCAATCAAAGCTCCGACGGAAACTCCCACGATTTGATCCACGGGAATCCGTTCATCTTTCAAAACTTTTAAAACCCCAATATGCGAAAGTCCCCGCGCCCCACCGCCCCCCAAAACCAAAATAACGCGGGGCCTCTGCCCCAAGGGAAATTGCCGGACCGAGTTCCACACTATTTCCGTGGCCAAACGGGACTCGCTTACTCCGGATGGCAAATTGACTCTGGATTTGTCGACGATCGGGGCGGAAAAAGACCGGTCCAGAAAAAGAAAGGAAGAAATGATTAAGAAGAGGGCGACTTTTCTCATGCGGGGCATTATAGCACCCGCTTCACCTATGCGTTTATCAAGAAAAGCAGCGAACTGATACCAGGGGGTTATTGAAATTACTAAGCGTTTTTACGAGTTAGTTGATAAACAGCATAGAATAGAAGCAGGCTCACCCCGTTGAGATCGCCTCGCAGGAGACTGTTAATGTGGGCCACTCTGATAACGGCTTTTATATCTTCGGGAATTCCAAGAAGGGACTGGGGGTCCCCACTCATATCAACCACGATAGAATTGGCCAGCGAGCTTCTTTCTTTTGAACCCGCAGAAGCATGTCCAAAACGCATGATCAATTCCCAAGTGTTATCAAAACCTTTCTGATTTCCCACGATTCTCACTTGCCCTTCGTGTCCTTTGATAGCGTCTTGAAGTAAGGAATTATTTTCATCTCCCGCTTGAATCTGCAACTTCAAGAGGCGGCCTTTAAACTGCGGTTGATCCATTTCTTCCAACAGATCTCTGACATTTTGGACGTCATTTGAAAATTGAGGACTCTGGCTAGACGGCAAGCCAAGCAGGTAATTCATTCTTCCGGTATCGGACCCTTGAGCGGCTTCAACCAATTCAGAAACTCTATAAGACAAGTCAATTTGCTCTTCCCTTGATAAACCGCGCAATCCGCCTTTGACCCCAACACCCAAAGGTCCAATTTGAGGAATCGCTGCAATATCTGCAGCCTTTAGAAGTCCCCTTCGATTATGAAGAACCGCTTTCGCAATATTTTCAGCCAATGTTACCCCGCCGTTTGTTGAATCATTGGCAATGACCGGTTGATTCAATGAAATAGATGGAACCGAGAGCCGCAAAGAAGGTGAAGTCTCATGAGCTCGAACCAACGGATTGAAAACCCCCCAGGTCAGTGCGGCAAACAATAAATAAATTGGAACTCTAAAAAAGCCGGCGTGTGTGGAACCAGTCTTACCGGCATCGATGACTCTATGGGCTCCATTGATGAGGGGAAGTTTAAAGGATTCTTTCATTCCTTCGACAAAAGCCGCAGCTTCTTTTTCTTGAATCTTCTCTCGCAAAACCCTGAATTTTCTGTTCTTCAACAAAGTTAAGAGATCATTTTGGACACGCTTCTCAAGAGGATCTCTGAGTTCGCGATCTCCCAGTAAATCTGTGGCAATATAATGGTCGACTTCCCGTTGAAGCAAGGACAGATGATTCATATCCATCAAATCGTCAGGACTTTTTATCGAACTTCTTACTTTACCGAGAAAACTAGGGATTATTTTTCGTGAAGCGTCCCAACCACCAAGAGCTGCCGAACGTTGAAGTTCAATCAGAAAATCAGGCAAAACTTTGGAAGATTCCATTTCCAACTGAGATTGGCCAGCCTGTAAAGCTTCATTTAACTTTTGATCAAAATCGGGATATTTACCTTTATTTTTTTCTGCTTCAGCAAATGCCGCTTTCCAAAAAGAATTTGAATAAATATCAGAAGGGAGATTTTTTCTTCTCTTTATTCCTCTCAAAATATGTTTAGCAGCCTCGGGGATATTTAAAAGCGAGAATTCGTCGCCATCCGGTTTTAAGCCTGGAATAAACAAAACGGTTCCCAACAATTGCGGCCAAGTTTTATTGGCAGAAGATGAAGAATCTTTTGAAATATTAGCCAGCTCTCGAGGTCGAGTCGGGCCATGATTGCTAGGCGCTGGAGCTGGAACAGGACTCTTTTCAGGATGGTTTAATTTCTTAATTTTTTCAGAAATAACCATAAAATAAATAAGACTTCCCAATAAAACAGAAAACGATGCCGAAAGTATTTTCTTACCAAATGCTAAATTGGCAGGAAGTGACTTCGAGTTCTTTAACTGAATTAGAGAATAGATTAATAATGCACTGCCCAAAACCCACATGAGAGAAGCCGCAACAAGATGTAATGTCAAAAAATCTGACTGTGTCATCACAACTATTGAAAATATATCCAACCCTTCCGCCTTAGAAGCCGCCACCGCCCCAAAAGTGAAAAGGGTCAAATAAGCACCCGTTTTTCCAAGGACACTGGTTTTTTGAAGATTAAATTTCTCGGTGGTGAGCATTCCATTTATTCTCTCTAAGGCCGGAATGATTTCTAGTGAAAAGAGGGTTTTTACTTCATCCAATGCGACCGTAATCCTTTCCTTTGGATCTGAACTTGAAGGACCCACTGGTTGCTTGATTTGCGAAACGATGAGCAATTTATTGCGGATTTCTGTGGTGGGTGAATGGAGAAGAAGGAGCTGTAATTTCTGATTGAACTGCCCCATGAGACCAAAGACGACAAAAACTTTATTTTGATCTTCGATGCCCATTGCCCGCATTTTCAAAATGTCTTTTCCGGTTTTGATCAAGCCATTTAGTGAATCTTGCACAGCCTCTAAATTCGCCTGCCGATCTCGTGCGTATTGTTCTATTCGGTCTTTTTCTTGGGCTTGCCTTCTGTCCTCGGAATTTTTTTCGTCAACCTGTCTTCTTGCTTTATCAGCCGCTTGAATCGCACTACGCACCAATTCGCTTGCAGAGGGCGCCTCGAAAGCAGCGAACAAATCTTTTAAAACTTTCGCGCCCAGTGTCCCGCTATCAAAGAAAGCTTGAAATTCCGATGGATGCTGCTTTCTATAAAGTCTGAGATAATTTGCAGACCCAATTAATTCTACTTTGATTTTGCGTGAAGGCTTGATTCTTCCCTTGTTTTGCAATTCTGTCATGTCATAAATGCAAAAATCTAGAGAAGCTACGCCCATGAGCTTAACAGCCATTTCATTCAATATTTCCGTGTTGTGCACTACATCCATGTTAAATTCAAGAACGGCATCTCGAATCACCTTTAAACGATTGACTGGATCTTTTTCTCCTTCAGGAATGAAGGCATGAATTATTTTCTGTTCGGCCGGAGTAAATTTTTGGGGCCAACAAAACCACCCAAGAAGAACCAAAATAGGGCCAACAAAGCCCCACACGAAAAGTGGAATTCCCAAGAACGTGAACTCCACCACCTCAGCCATCAAAGGCGTCAAACCGTCAGCCTTGGACGCGGCAATCCCCCCAAAAATAAACGACAGGAAATACAAAACTGTTTTGGCCGAGCGATTTGTGTTTCTAAAAACTGAATTAATGTGACTGCCGCGGGTTTTTAACATCCTTAACCAAGGTTGAAACCACGGCTTTTTAGGGGCCTTGGGAATACTTCCTAATTTCAATTCTCTTTTATCCGCCTTGTGAATGAAAACAATCAACCCCTCCTGGGTTTCAACGAACCGCACATCCGAACCTTGCGAAACGGTTCTTGTCATTATTTTTAAAAACCCTCCTAATGTTTTTAAAAATTGAAATCCTTTCCCATCCGATAATCTCAGGTCGATATATTTTTCCTTCTGACCCACAAAAGAACCTGTCTTTTTTGCCTCGGCAATCATTTTTCCCAATCCATGAACCTTTGAGTCGACTCCAAGCCTTAGAAGAACTTTTCTATTTTTAATCAGTGTAAAGAGAATATCTTTCGCAATATAAGGAACACCCCAACCAACAAATGTAGATAACTCCGGATTTATGGGTCCAAGCAATCGCATCTGCTCATTAACCCAATTTTCCGGAAAATTTTCGTTCGCTAGAAAGTCGGTAAGAGTGGGTTTTCCGGGTTGGGATAATTTGGGAATAGTGGATAAAGCATCGCCTGGTTCTCGGGAGTCGTTAAAAGCGCGGTGTCTTTTTTCATGAGATAGGTGGTGGCGGCGTGAGTCA
>CAZJOE010000205.1:0-4420 GCA_964547555.1 uncultured Elusimicrobia bacterium
GATCGCGATTGAAGCCGGCGCTGAAGATATAAAAACGGATGACCCTTCTATTTTCGAGGTGATCACCAGCCCCACCGATTTTGAAAATGTGAAAGCAAAACTGGCCGAAGCTAAAATCCCCCTTGAGCATGCAACCGTGGCGCTTCTTCCTAAGAACACCATCCATTTGGATGGAGACGAGGCCCGCAAATGTTTGGAGCTCGTGAATACGTTGGACGAATACGAAGACGTAAAATCTGTCACCGCCAATTTTGATATCGACCAAGAGTTAATCGACAAAATATCCGGAGGGGCATGAAAATATTGGGGATCGATCCAGGAATGGCGAGGTTGGGATGGAGCGTGTTAGACGCGGCCGTCAAAAACAAACCCGTCATCCGCTTCGGTTGCATTGAAACGCCTTCCACCGACCCTTTAACCGCGCGCCTGTCTTCTATCTACAATCAATTGACAGAGCTGGTGGATGAACATCAACCCACCATGCTGGCGATCGAAACTCTTTTTTTCGTCAAGAACGCGAAGACCTTGGCCCAAGTTGGCCATGTGCGTGGCGTGATCCTTCTCCTGGCCGGACAGAAAAAGTTATCCGTCGCCGAATATGCTCCCAAACAAATTAAGATGGCGCTCACCGGTTTTGGGGGGGCGGACAAACGTCAAATGCAATTAATGGTCCAAAGAATGCTCGGACTTGTTGAGATCCCAAAACCAGACGACGCCGCCGACGCGGTCGCGGTGGCGCTCTGCCATCTTCAATACGCGCCCGCTCTGGGCCGATCGATGGCCACTGTATGATCGCGCAACTCAAAGGCCGGATCATCGATAAAACACTCGAGAAAGACACGCTCCGCACCGTCATCGATGTGCAAGGCGTCGGTTATGAAGTTTTCTTGGCGAAAGCGTCAGAGAATAAATTTCAAACCGGAGATCTTCTCACCCTTTTGATTCGCGAGTCTGTGACGGCTTTTGATGGGGCCACCACTCTCTATGGGTTTTTAACCAGAGAAGAAATTGAAATGTTTACCCAGATCCGAGACAACGTGGACGGCATGGGGCCTAAGAAAGCATTGGAATGCTTGGATAAGATTATGAAGTCGCTTCCTGATTTTAAGCGTGCGGTCATCGATGAAGATTTCGCTTTGTTGGTTTCCGTCTTTGGTTTCACAAAGAAAACAGCGGAGAAATTGGTGTTCTCGCTGAAAGGCAAAATAGAATCCTGGTCTGTGACCGGCCCCGCCAAATGGGCAGAAATACCCAAAGGATCGGAGTGGGAAACTTTATCGGCTTTGGTTAATTTGGGCTACACCGAAATGGAAGCGCGGGAAACGGTCCAGAAAGTTAAAGAAAAATTGGGAGCGGCGGCGCCGATGAAATCGATGTTACAGGAGTCGCTCCGCTTAATGGCAACGAGGCACTCATGAGCACCAGTCAAGAGATGGACAGAGGGATTGTCGAACCGTCGGTTCTCCAAGGAGAGGACCGAGTTGAGGGATCGCTCCGTCCCCAAAATTTCGATGAATTCATCGGCCAAGAAAAACTCAAATCAAACCTTTCTGTATTCTTAAACGCCGCCAAAGAAAGAAAAGAAACATTGGACCATACTTTGTTCTGCGCGCCGCCCGGTTTGGGGAAAACAACTTTGGCGAACATCATCGCCAAAGAAATGGGCACTTCACTTCGGCAAACTTCCGGGCCCATTCTCGCCCGTGTCGGAGATCTGGCGGCCATTCTCACCAGCTTAAATGAAGGCGACATATTTTTTATCGATGAAATTCACCGCTTGAACCGTTCCGTTGAAGAAGCGTTGTATCCGGCGCTTGAAGATTTTCAGCTGGATATCATCGTGGGACAAGGGCCTTCCGCCAAAACCATTAAACTCCCTTTGCCGAAATTCACTTTGATTGGCGCGACCACTCGTTCGGGTTTGCTTACCAGCCCTCTTCGGGACCGGTTTGGCATTGTTGGTTATCTGGAATTTTATGAACCTGAGAACTTGGCCCAAATTCTTTCCCGGTCGGCCCAAATTTTGAAAACAAAAATTGATAGAGACGCGGCTTTGGAAATTGCGTGCCGTTCTCGTGGGACGCCGCGTATCGCAAACCGGTTGCTTCGCCGTATTCGGGATTTTGCGCAAGTGGATAAAGGAGCCATCACGCTGGACGTTGCCAAGAAGGCGCTTCTCGCCCTCGAAGTGGATCCGGCAGGGCTGGATATGATGGACCGTAAAATAATCATGGCCATCATGGATAAGTTTTCAGGCGGGCCCGTGGGGTTGGATACGATTTCAGTCGCGGTCAGTGAAGAAAGAGATTCCGTGGAAGATGTTTATGAACCCTTTTTAATTAAAGCCGGTTTTCTCGCCCGCACGCCTCGCGGCCGGATGTTGACGCCGCTTGCCTATCAACATTTCAACAAAGCCTTCCCCAAATCGCTTTCCAAAGATTTGCCGCTTTTCGATGAACCTTCGTAACCGCCACAAAGTCTGGATACCGGCCTTCGCCGGTATGACAATGCTCTTCTTCTCTTCCTGCGTTCACCGTGTCGCGCCTCCTCCTGTTGTTAAAGATCTAGAAATCATCGATAAAGCCGAAGAAATAGATGAGGATGAAGAGGCGCTCGAAGTGAAGCAAGATCCGGGCGTAAAACCCTCCCGTCGTCAAGATTCCAGAGCGCTGGTGAAAGTTGGTTTGCGCATTGAAGTGGAGAACATGAGTGTTCTCTGTGAAGGCCCCATCAAGGTAACCGAGACAGCTTCAGGGAAAATTGAAACGTGGCCGGCCGGTTCTTATATGTTTCGTGCCCGCGATGGAAAACTTGTCGTCAATGACAAATCCAAACAGGTTCAGATGCTGAAACTTGTTTCGGCCACTCCCGGAATTTTTCTTCAAACCAATACCAACTCCTATCGGGGATCTTTTACGGTAAAAGCCGTCCAAGATTCCAAAGTCACCATGGTGAATCATTTGCGCGTGGATGAATATTTAAAAGGGGTCCTTCCCCGAGAAGTTGTGGTTTCATGGCACATGGAATGTTTAAAAACTCAAGCGGTCGCGAGCCGCACTTATTTGAAATCGCATTTGGGCCGGCATGGGGCCCAAGGCTTCGACTTGTGCGCGAGTGTTCACTGTCAAGTTTATGGAGGAACCACCAAAGAGCATCCGCAGTGCAACAAAGCCGTTGATGAAACCAGGGGAGAAATCCTGACCTATCTCGGCAAAGCGGTTGAGGCCTATTTCCACTCCAATTGTGGGGGCACGACAGAAAAAGTGAACCTGGTCTGGGGTTTGATCGATAAACCTTTTTTGCCCCGGAAGAAATGTTCGTTTGGAACGGGCGATTCCCGCTACAACTGGAGACAATCTTTTTCCAAAAGAGAAATTTTAGAGTTGCTGAAAGCCAAAACGTCGGTTCGCGGATCAGAAATTGAAGCCATTCGAATTAAAACGGCCAGCCCTTCCGGCCGCGCGCAAACGATGACGGTAGAAACCGATGAAGGCGCCTACACCTTAAGCGGAAATGAATTCCGCATTGCGCTCAACCCGGAAAAAATCCGTTCCACTTTGTGGACGGACTTTTCCAAATCCGGTGATGACTATATTTTTGAGGGTCGTGGCTGGGGCCATGGCGTGGGCATGTGCCAATGGGGCGCCAAAGGCCAAGCGGAGCGAGGCCGCAGTTACCGATCCATCCTTCAATTTTATTATCCGCACACCACACTGGCTTTTTGGTTCAGCCGTTAATTCCCGTGAGCTCTCCAATGGTTTCCTTTTCTTTTCATATTAATCCCGTCAATCTTGATTTCGTTTTGCCGGAAGAATTAATCGCCCAAGAGCCTTTACAGAAAAGGCCTGAGGCGCGGTTGATGGTTTTGGACCGAAAGAAGAAAACCATCACGCATAAACAATTCAAACATCTTCCCTCGTTTCTAAAAGCCGGAGACGTTCTGGTTATTAACATCGCCAAGGTGAGCCCGGCCAAATTGGTGGGAAAGAAACTGACCGGAGGCCGGGTCGAAGTCATCATGATCGCGCCCACGACCAGCTCCACCCATTGGCGGGCGCTGGTGCGGCCCGAGATTAGGGTGGGAGCTGAGTTTAATTTGGCTGGAGCGCGGGTTAAGTTGGTTGAACGCAATGCCGCCGGAGAAAATATTCTTCAGTTCGAAGAAGGCGATCCGGCAAAGCTTGTAAAAAATGAAGGCGTGCTTCCGCTGCCGCCTTACATTCGCCGGGTTGATAACGATCCACGCCAGAAGGAAGACGCCGTTTTTTATCAGACCGTGTATGCGTCCACGCCCGGTTCTTTGGCAGCGCCCACGGCCGGGCTTCATTTTTCAATGGAACTTTTAGACGAACTTCGCTCGGGCGGAGTTCAAGTTATTGAGATTCTTCTTCACGTGGGGTGGGGAACCTTTAAACCTATT
>CAZJOE010000206.1:0-4417 GCA_964547555.1 uncultured Elusimicrobia bacterium
ACGAGCAGCAAGACTTGTTTTCGTTCGTCCCACAGCGCGATAGCGAACATCCCTTCGATTTTCTTGAGTGTTCCCTCCCATCCCCAATGGCGGTAGGCCTGAAGAATGACTTCCGTATCGGAAGTGGTGCGGAAAACGGCGAGCGCAGAAGTTTCCAATTCTATCCGCAACGCTTTGTAATTGTAAATTTCGCCATTAAAAACGAGCAAGTGTTGACGAGACTCGTCCCACATCGGCTGGTCGGCCGCGCTGCTTAAGTCAAGGATGGCGAGGCGTGTAAAACCAAAGGCCACGTGCTGCTCAGGAACGTTCACCACATTGAAGGCATCCGGCCCCCGATGCGAAAGGAGATCGGTGGAACGCCTCACCGCCTCCTGGTTGATCGAATTTAATCCGGCAACCCCGAAAAAGCCGCACATACTACCGTCCTCCCGCCGACAAGACCAATTCGGCGCTTGTCGTCAACAGACCGCGCTCTTTTAAAATTTGGACGAAGCGCTCCAGTGGATCTTGATCGACCCTGTCGAAAACGCTCCGGATCGCCGCCGGCCAATGTTTTTTCTTTTCAGTAACAGCGGCGGGATTGGTCACGATGGTCTTAATCGCGGCCGCCAATTCTCCGACATTCGTCGCGCAGAAGAACGCATCCCGCCCTTCCAGCATCGGGTTCACGCTAAACCGGTGAACATCTTCAAACACAATCGGCATTACATCCAAACAAACGGCTTCCATGGTCATGGTTGTTCCGGCCGATAACAAAACGTCCGACAACGTGATGAACTCATAAATCGGAACCCCATGAGGAAGAATTCTCGCCGGCAAAGCGGGGAGATGTACTTTTAAAAATTCATTGATGGCAGCAGTGTAATCCGCCGCTGGATGGCATTTAAAAAAACAATAAAGGTTGCTTACATCCGCGCCTTTCAAACTAGTTTTAAGCGCCATCAGCACATTTTTCATTTCCGCTGCGTCGATCGGCATTGCCGTGAAAAATACTTTGGCGGAAGCCGGCACAGAATGGCGTCTCCGCAATTCATGTCGGTCGGCCGAGAAATATCCATACATTTCCTTGTACCGAGCGGGACCGCAGACAGCCAACCGATTTGCTGGAAATCCTTGCGCCGCCACCTTCTTCGGGAAATGATTTCCGGTGCAAATAATGAGGTCCGTAAAGACCGGTCTTTCGTCGATCTCTCCCTCATAGAAGGAATAAGCCAAATGATTGCGCCCGATGGCCGCGTGCTGGAAACCAATGAGCGGCACTTTCCCTTTAAAAGCCGTCACAAAAGCCGCTTCCCAGGGTTGAAATTCTTGCCGGAATAGAAAAGCGCGGGGAGCAAGAATCTTTTGAAGCCGGAGAGAAGCTTTTTCTAAAAGCAGGCACGACCACAATTCCTTGCTCCCCAACGAACGGCCGATCTCATTTAAAATGATGGGAGAAACGTTGAACCCTTGAAAGGATTTAAACGTCTGCGTCCGAACCTTTAGGAAAAATTTAAGCAGGCTCGACTGGATGTTGAGATTCAAAAAAGAGAAACAATCTCTCCATGATAAAAAACCTTCGACGGGGATGACTTTTCCTTCCTGAAAAACCCGCGACAACTCTTTTCGTCTTTTCCAAAGCGATGAAAGAGACAAATGAGTCCAAACGAGGAATCCAACGGATGTTTCTTTGGCCAGCGACTTCGGAATGTCCGCCCAAAATCTATCGCGGGCATTCGGTTGAAACGCGCGGTCCCACCAAAGAGGAAAGAAGCTAAATATCAGGTAAGAGTTTTTTGGGATGAAATGAGTCCAATGGAGAGCCTTTACGATAAGAGATCGTCCCAACGCCTGGAGATTAACGGACATCGAATGATAGATCGACCTCGCCAGGAATTTAAATCCGCCCGTCGGGAAGTTTCCGGAAATTTGTTTTTTGATCCTTGGATCAACCACGGAATCCTCCAAACTTTGAGCAAAGGCTGGGTCCGTCACGTCAACCCACATCTCGTCAAAATTATTTTCCTTCAACGTGGCAGCGATCAAGCCGATGAAAAAGAGCTGTTGGATCCACGCTCCCCGGTAAGCGCTTTTCTCGGTGATTTCGAAATACCACCAAAGATTATTTGTTTCCGTTTGAAGGGCAGCTCGATGGGTGGCGGCTTGCCGGACAACTTCGGGCACATATCTTCTGACTTCTTCTTGCGCCGTTTCGGAGGATTGGGCTCCATCCAGGATGGAGACATGGGGAAGGTCGGACCAACGCGGACCAAAAGTTTCCAAATACAATTCTTTAGCTTGTCCGAGCGGAAAAACGAAAAACGATGCCCCCCGCTCATGCCGGGCTTTATTGACCCAATGCGGTTCTGGCCGGTCGGTGATGATGATTATTTTTTTTGAAATGACGTTTTCCCGCTGAACAAGTGATTTTCAAACCAATCGGTGACACCGAAGAGATCGTCATAACAAACAGTTCCTTCGGGAAATATTTCTTTGTTTTTCCTTCCCAGAAAAGTAACGCCGTGTTCCAGGGCCACTTTCCGGTCTTCATTGGCATCTCCGATAAAAACCAATTCTTTGGCCGCTCTCGGATGGGACAACAAAACCCACTTCACCGCTTCCCTTTTGTGCGTCGGATGTCCGAATATCTTTGTGAAATATTTCTGAAGACCGCGGCGTTCGATAATCGTTTTGAGTTCATCTTCGGGCGCCGCGGAAGCCACGTAAAATTTAACCCGACCTGAAAATTTCTCTAGAAACTCGGGCGCTCCAGGTACAAACCGGCACTTTAAAATTTTGCTCATCACCACTTCGGAAAAACGCTGACGGGTATCCGCCTCAACTTTTGGAGTAAAAGGCGTGTTCAAAATATTTTCGAATATATGACGGATTTTAATCATCCGGGATATTCCATTGTTGGCGAGGTGATAATCCATGATCGTGGGAAGTTTATCGCCATATGCGGAAAACAACTCCTGAAACGCTTCGGTTTTAATATCGACCGATTCCAAAATGACGCCGTCGAAATCGAGCACTGCAACCGGCATGTTCATCAAAAATTCCGCAGTATTTAGGGTTGGTCCGCCGTAACCAGGCGATTACAGGGGTGGCAGTCGCCTTTCGTGAACAAACCTTCATGATAGGCGAGATAAGAACAGATCATGTGGTTGATGATCAGGCAGATATCTTCGACGGGACCGTATTCTCGGGGAGGCGTTTTAATATGGATGACATGGTCGCAGAGCGGTTTCATCAACCCGCCTTCAAAACCGACGACACCGACACTGGTTCCTTTGTTTTCTTTTACGTATTTGATGGCCCGGATTAAATTCTCGGAGTTGCCACTTCCCGAAACCGCGACCAACACATCGCCCGGACGGAAAATGTTTTTAAGCTGGGCCAAGAAAATATTTTCGAATCCCTGATCGTTCGCGAGGGCCGTGATGAACGAGACGTTATCAGTGAGGCTCATGGCCCGAAACGAACGGGCGCCTTCAGCCGCGAGGTTTCCTAAGTCGGTGGCAAAATGAGAGCAAGTGGAGGCGCTGCCGCCGTTTCCGGCAAAGAAAATGGTCGATCCGCGTTCCCGGGCGGCCAAGAAAATATCGCACAAGGATTTGATCGCTTTAAAATCGAGACCCGCAATGACCTGACTCATATACTTGGCATACCCTTCGGCGTAGGCAGCAGCGTCCTTAGACGACTCGTATAATTTCTCAAGTGTGTTTTTCATATTTCCTCATTTTTTCCGAGCGACGATTCTCATATAAGAACTCAAACGCGCTCGTTGTAAAAATTCTTGAAAGTTTTTCCTGTCTTCCGCGGTCCGTTTTTCGATCAAATCGCGGACGAACCCGGGAACCGGTAAATCGGGGTTCTGTTTCAGCGCCTTTTCCACCGCTTCGACGTCCAATTGACCGGGTGTGCTCAACTCGATCAATTCGAAACCGGCGTCTTTTAAAAATTGAGAGGCGCCTTCCAAAGACGGAATATTCAAATGGTCCACCGGATGAATATTCCGGGAATGGCCGCCCAACACCTGCAGGTCGAAACCACTGATCGTCTTGGCGGTTATAAAAAAAAGTCCGCCGGGCCTTAACGCCTCAGAAGCCAAAGCGCGTAATTTCGTCGGAGAATGGATCTCGTTCAAAATCTCAAACGATGTTAACAAATCGAGGCCCTTAGTTAAATTCCGGGCGGCGTCTTCCCATCCCAACACCTTGAAGCCGTTTTGCCGGCATGAATCCGCCAAAAACGGATCGGGCCCAATAGAGGTTCGTGAAGAAAGCTGAGGATCTTTGGAGAGTCCGGCCAAAAGCCCTTTATATTTGGACCCGACGTCGCCGAAATCGATCGGACGATTAAAAGTTTCAGCGAGCACCATTGAAATCCACTGGCGCCGAGGTTCAAATATTTTTTCGTCCCGATCGGCGGC
>CAZJOE010000207.1:0-4398 GCA_964547555.1 uncultured Elusimicrobia bacterium
ATCAAATGTGATCGATGCCGGATCCGGCATGGTCTCTTGGGACACATGGAAGGGCACATTCGTACCTGGGGACGGACAAATCCAGCGCTTCACGGCGGCAGTCGCCGCCTCGCCTTCGGGATTCAGTTATTACCAAGCGGTGGGCCCCGGTGACTCCATTCAGACCGATGAATACGCCTTCAATAATTTCAGCATTCGAACAGAGAAACTGATTTTCATAACGCTGTTCAACACGGCAGGGGCGAATGCCCCCATACAGCGAGAAAGTCTTATCAACTTCAAGACACGAAGCGTCCTCGTCTCGATGGCGAATTTCGGGACGCAATCGGTTCTGGACGTGATTAAGGAACTCGCGAAGATCGCGGATTATGAGATAGGTTTGGATGGTGACGGGGCTTTCTTTTTTCGAAACAAGACCATTCCCGTAACCTCTCTCCTTGTTCTCGATGATACCAACGTCGAAAAGGTGTCCAACGCCACCCCGGGGTGGGACCGGATCTACAACACAATACGGGCTACGTTTGGATCATTCGTTAAAGAAGTTAATTCGACGAGTGAAGGCGAAGCCTCTCCGACGAGCATTGCGAAGTTTGGTGTTCGGTCTTTGTCGGTCGGCGGCGGAAACCTGGTGCTTCAAACCGACGCGGATTTAGCAACCGTAATGGCCAAGCGTTATTTCAGCCGGTATCACTTACCAAAACGAAGAGCGACATTGACCGCGCGGTTCATGCCGGAGATGGAATTGGGCGACCGCGTCACATTGAACATTTCGTCGCCCCGTCCCATCGCTCAAGCCTTCGATGCCCGAGTTGTGGGGATTGCTCACTCGCTCATGGATATGAAAACCGAATTTGATCTGGTCGAGGCGTAACGTGCCGAAGCTGACTTTCGACACCAAATCGGAATGGGATCAGGCGGTTGAGAACATCGGTATACAAACCGATAACGCCGGTTGCGTTCTCTCACCTGGAGCGATGCCCTTGGTTTTGGCGGATGATTTCAACGATGGTGTTCGCAGTCCGCTCTGGAAAGGACATACCACCAATTCTTTGATCGCGCAATTTGACCCAGCCGGTGCATTCGACGAGCCACTGGCCGTTGCCCCGCCTCGCGTAAAATTAGCGCAGACGTTTATTTTGCCTATCGCCATTCAATTGAGCCGCGTAGAACTCAAGATCGATGAGTTCAATGTCGGGGCGTTTTCACCTGACCTGATTGTGGAAATCCAAGGTGCAGGCGCGGATGACCGGCCCAATGGAACCGTATATGCCTCCACGACGGTTCCTTACGCCAGCGTTGCTCCATTGAGTGGATTTACGGGGTTTGATTTTCCGACTCTTCCCACGCTACCGGCCAGCACCAAACTGGCGATTGTGTTCTACACGAATCCTTTAGGGACAGCGCCCAGCAGCATCGTCTGGTACTACGACCTGAACAACAATCCCTATCCCGATGGAAAGAACTCATTCTTTAATTCTGGCACCAATCAGTGGGAGTTCCAATTTGTTCCGCATGACTTCATGTTCCGCGTTTACCGTGCCGTTGATCTGAACGTGAAGCCAACGGAAGCGGGCGGTTACTTAAGTTTCGAGTACCAGAACACGAGCGGATCTGGCGAGCATATCCACATGATCCGCGATGTGGCGCAGGGCGATTGGGAAATAGAAACGCGATTCCGATTGCGAAGATTGGCCCCGATATTTAACTCCGGGCAATTTGTCATCGGGATTTTGCAAGGGACACGAAGTGTCATTGATGGGGCTTCGCGCAGCGCAAAACTTCTGCACGAGTTCCGGTTCAACACACAGAACAATTTCAACGTGAGCTATGACGCCCGCATGGTGGATGGGAGTGGAACGATTCACGCTTCTGGTTCAGGCACATGGCCGAATATCAATGTGCAAAACGGATTTCTCGCCAACGACACTCATATTTTCAATCTCAAAGTGACGCGCGTCGGAAGTGGCCTCAAATATCTGCTCTATCATTCCGACAACCCATCAAACATTTTGCTGGAGACCGGCGTTTCACCCAACGTCAGGAATCTTGGCGGGGATATTGTTTTCGATATCGGGTCGACGTCGCTGTTCAATTCCTCCTTTGGTGTTGCGTTTGATCTTGATTACCTGAATCTCAATTCCCCGCCGGTGGAATTGCCAACGGGATATTTGCGCCTCCGGCATAGTTTCGGGGTAAACACCAAACTTGAAAACTTTGAGATTCGGCGGCAGATCCCGGTTGTCGGTGACAGAGTGGAACTGCAATTCCGGTCCGGGAACACCATCGCGGAATTGGATGGGGCGGCATTTGGTTCCATCATACCCACACAACCGGGATCGTTTGATCCGGGCAATCCGCAGAATCTCTACGAGAAAGCGGTTTTAAGCATTCCGCAGGCTAAGTATTTCGAGACAAAACTTTTACTGACCAAAGCCTCTCCTTCGCCCATCCTTGAGATTTACGCGCTCGAGTTCACGCCGGAGGCAACACCCGCGCCTGAGCCGGAAGAGACGAAACCGGTTCTGACCTACCGCCGGATCATTGATTCCAATTCGGATTGGGGGCGCGCCGTTGAGAAATCGTCCTCCATCGCGATTACGAACGGGATGGCGACGTTGTCTCCCGTGTTCCAAGACCTATTTGACGCGTTTGTGATCGGATCCGATTGGACGGTCTACCAGCGGAACGCCAACGTGTTTTCCTCCTTGGGTTTTTTAAGGATGAATATTCTGGGTGGGGACGCCGATGCCATTCTGGTGAAGACCAGTCCCATCCCCGCCGCCTTTAACGCCACAGTGCGGTGGAAGCTGGAAGATTTAGTGGCCATGCAGATCGGCGCGACATTCAATGTCTTCTCGGTTTTTAATGCCGCGACGCTTCCGGTGCCAAACGATATCCGAGTTGGCGGCTTGGGAACATCGACCACTCACCACACCATCATCATTCGGCGAGCCAAGGGAGGCGACGGATCCCATCGGTTTGGAATCGTTGCCTGCCGATCCGACGGCGTATTTGTGGGATGGAACCAAACGACGCAAACATGGGTGCCGGGAGCTGGTGATCAAGTCATCCCGGCCGGGAAAGAATCCACGTTGTGGACATTTGAAATATCTGTGGTGGCCGGCGTGTTGACCATTAAAGCGAAGGACGACCAATCAGTCATCCGCTTTGATACCAGCGTCCAGCCACTGAACATCAAGATCAATGACAATCAGCGGTGGCTGGTCTTGGGTGATAGCGATCTCTCGGACATGCCTTCCGGTACAACACAACTATTTGATTCTGTCGAGACGGATATCCCAACCAGCGGAGCATCCAGCGGTTTCATCCGGTTTCGCGATTCTCTTGGGGCGAGAGGGCGGCTGGGGGCGATCAAAGTTGTTCCGTCTACGCTCATCCAAACAGTTCCCGCTCCCATTGCCGTGAAGGCGCGTTCTGCCGATTCATTGGTGGATTTAATAAACGCTTCCTTCAAAGATTCCGGTCAATTTGTGCCGAGTGTCTTTGGAAACGAACTGAATTTGGATCTGCCTCCCGGTTCCTTCGTCGAAGTTGAACTCAATTTGTTTTCTCAATCTCCCGGTCCAGAAATCATGTTCCTTTCTTGGGAGATCGAGCCGCTTATTGATGACACGCCGCTCATCCTTTCTTTCGATGCCATCGCCCCGGATTCGCTGGCGGTTTCTTCCTCCGTCGGCGCCGCGCAGTCGGAGAATCAATCGACGGTTCCGAATGTAAAAGACGGCGACCCCAGCACGCAGTGGGTGTCTACCACTGGATTGGAAGGGTTCGGAATCAGTTGGTCTCTGACGTTGGGCTTTAAAAAGGGAACGGTATTTTTTGAGGAGATCATCGACACGTTGATATTCCGAAACACCAACCTTAAAAAAATAACGATTACGCTGACGGAGCTTAATTCCAACAACCCCGAAACGGTTTTTTCCGGTGAATTGCTGACTTCCGACGCGATCATCACGTTTCCGCCAAAACTCACCGCTCAGATCATCATCGCAATTGAAACCAGTCAATCCCCGAATGAACTGAAAACGCTGGGAGAGATTTTCGCGGGGAGACTCCTCGTGGCGTTGCCAAATTTCACTCGATACGAACCGAAGCGAGAGCTGGTGGAATCCGGCACCCTGCGAACGCTCGGTGGAAAAATCGTGGCTTTCCGTGGACGCGACAAATACATGAGCCGCTGGACGGTGACGCAGGTACCGAAGGAACTCAAGGACGTCCTCGAGGAAGCGTTCAAAGCGAACGCTCTCGTTACCTTTTGGCCGGAGCCGAAATTTAGGACGCGAGACATTTTCGATGTGGCATGGAAGCTGGAAGAGATTCCGTTTCCTTACACCGATTTATTCAAAACCGCTGGACACACAATTGAGGCGGAGATGT
>CAZJOE010000208.1:0-4389 GCA_964547555.1 uncultured Elusimicrobia bacterium
CTGGCCGCTTGAATAGAAAGGTCCGAAGTCGCGACGTTCTCACCGGCCACTCGGCGCTCTTTGATTCCGGTGCGGCTGGTAATCCATTCGTCGGATGTTTCGACGATTTTGGATAAATCCTCATTGGTAAGAATTTTTTCGGGGAGATAGGAACCGGTGCCTGTGATCTTAACTGACATTTTTATCCTAAAACAAAACTGTTCGATGCGGCTTTAAGTTGAGATTGAATGTGCGCGTTCACGTTATCTTTAACAAGCTCGGCGGCAACCCGAATTGCATTCTTAATGGCATAAGCATTGGACCCACCGTGAGAAACAATTGAAACTCCATTAACACCCAGCAGCGGAGCGCCGCCATAACCAGACGGATCGACTTTCTTTTTAATATCTTTTAAAGCTCCGCGGAGAAGAAGTCCGCCAAAGATGGCCAAAGGATGCTTCTTCACTTCAGCTTTAATGAGTTTCAAAATTGCAGCGGCCAAACCTTCACCAAACTTTAGAACAACATTTCCGACAAATCCGTCGCAAACAATGACGTCCGCTTTTCCCATTGGAATATCACGGCCTTCAACGTTTCCGATGTAATTAAGCCCGGAGTTTTTCAATAAGTGGTGGGTTTCCTGAGTAAGTTCATTTCCTTTTCCTTCTTCTTCACCAATGGAAAGAAGACCCACGGTGGGGCGGGAACGCTTAAACATGGCTTCAAAATAAACAGAGCCCATGATGGCGAATTGAAGAAGATGCTTGGGCTTGCAATCCATATTGGCGCCCATATCGAGCATCACGCATTCTCCATCAACGGTTGGGATGATGGTGGCAATGGCGGGGCGGGAAATTCCTTCCAATCGCCGGACGTGGAAAAGTGAGGCCGCCATGGTGGCGCCTGAATTTCCCGCAGAAGCAAGAGCGTCAACTTTTCTGTCCGCGAGAAGTTTCGCGCACATCATGATGCTTGAATCCGGTTTGGCCCGGCAGGCTTCAACAGGGGATTCATGCATGTCAACAACAGTGGGACTGTGCTCGATTGTAATGGGAAGAGAAGCGGCCTCTTTAATTTTCTTAACTTCTTGGGTCAGCTTGGTCCGGTCGCCCACCAGAACGATTTCAATATCCCGCCATTCCTTGCAAGCGTCGACCGCTCCTTGAACATTAATTGGAGGACCGAAGTCTCCCCCCATCGCATCAAGCGCGATTTTGACCAATTATTCTTCTCCGCGTTTCTTTTTGGCCTGTTTCGGTGCGAGAACCAATTCGCCTTTGTAGAAACCGCAAGAAGGACAGACCCGGTGAGGAAGGATCGCCGTTTTGCAGTTTGAACAGTTTGAAAGGCTTGCCGCCACCAGTTTGAAGTTGGCGGAACGCCTCATATCCCGTCTCATGGGAGTATGTTTTTTCTTTGGATTAGCCATTGTTGCTCCTTGCCCTGATTAAAATCGAAGGGCTATCTATTTGGAAATCTAAATTCTTTAAGAACGTCCAAACCGGGGTGAATATCCGTGGATGGGCAGTTGCACTTCACTTCATTTTTGTTCTTTCCGCAGGTGGGACAGAGACCCAAACAATCTTCCTGGCAGACCGATTTAATCGGGAATTCTAAAATGACCGCTTCTTTGATGTAATAATCAACATCGATGATGTCATCCGCGCCATCAAAGGTCTGTTTAAAATCTCCCTCGATCTGTTTATCAAAACTTTTTAAACACCGGGCGCAGGAGCAAGTGAGGAACGTTGAAACTTCTCCGGAAACCAAAACTTCTTTGTCGATAAGCTCGGCCCGAACCTTGGCTTTAACCGGCGAGTTGAATTCGATCAAATCCGGCGGGGTTCCTAAAAAAGGAACGGGATTGATCTCTTCCTCTTTTTCGATAAAACGATTGTTCTTTAGATCGGAGAAAAGAAATTGCATTAAATTTCACGAGGAGGCTAGGCGCCCAGCTCGTGATATTTCTTCACGATGGCTTGACCCATTTCTTTGGTTCCGGCTTTTCCGCCTAAATCATAGGTCGTGTCTGTAACGCCTTCAATAACGGCAGCAATGGCTCGTTCTAATCGATCGGCTGCTTTGGTTTCACCCAAATGATCCAGCATCATTTTCGCTGAAAGCAAAAGAGCCGTCGGGTTTACCTTATTGAGACCTTTGTATTTGGGGGCGCTTCCGTGAACCGCTTCAAACAAAACCGAATCGTAGCCAATGTTGGCGCCTGGGGCCACCCCTAATCCACCGACCAGTCCGGCGGCCAAATCGGAAAGGATATCACCGTAAAGATTCGGCAACAAAATAACATCGAATTTCTCAGGGCGAATGACCAACTGCATGCAGATGGCATCAATTAAACGTTCTTCATATTCGATTGAAGGATAATCTTTGGCGACTTCGCGGCAGACTTCATAAAAAAGGCCGTCAGTAAACTTCATGATATTGGCTTTCGTGACGGAGGTTACTTTCTTTCGTTTGTGCTTAACGGCGTAATCAAAAGCGAATTTGGCGATCCTAAGGGTTCCCGTTCTTGAAATTGGTTTGATCGAAATATTGGCATCCGGATAAATCTTGTCTTTGGACCAAGAAATGATTTGCTGAGCTTCTTTGCTGGAGTTCTCGTATTCCACGCCGGCATAAAGGTCTTCCGTATTTTCTCGGACTAAAACCAAATCGATGTCTTTATAACGAGAGCTGACGCCTTTATAGGTCTTGCAAGGTCTTAAACAAGCGTAGAGTTCTAATTCTTTGCGAAGGGCGACGTTAACGGACCTAAAACCGGTGCCAATAGGCGTCGTGATGGGACCTTTCAAAGCGACTTTATTTTTCCGTACGGAATCAAGCACATACGCTGGAAGAGGCGTTCCATGCTTGCCCATGGCGTCTTCACCCGCGTCAACAACCTCCCAATTAATAGTGATTCCGATGCCTTTAATGACATCTTTGACTGTTTCAACCAGTTCTGGTCCGGTTCCATCACCGGGTATGAGTGTTACTGTGTACGCTTTTGACATGTTTGGGTTTATGCTCCTAAAGGGCGTCTGGAAGTGTGAGGTGAGATGCTAATTTATTCGTAAATTCTTGTCTATCCCTCGATACAGCTCATCAAGCTTACGAACCATATAGTCGATATCAAACTCCTCAGTGATAACGCTTTTTGCTTCCCGGGAAAGCCGGTCAAACTCATCTTTGTTTCGAAGAATCCCTGAGATTTTAATAGCAGCCAACTTCCAAGATCCATGGGGAACAATATATCCCCCTTTTAGACCAAGGATATCGTGAACGCCGTCCGTATCGTAACAGACACTGGGAATCCCAAGAATCATAGCTTCAACCAAGGCCCGAGGCAGTCCTTCCCAAAGTGAAGTCAAAACAAAAACATCGGTTAAAGCCAATAAAGCGGGGATGTCCTGCCTCCATCCCAGAAGAATGATCCTGTCTTGAAGTTTATAGGCAGCAATTCGGGCATCAATAAGTCCGCGCTGAACGCCGTCGCCAATAATAAGAAAGTGGGCATCGGGAACGGTCAAAAGGATCTCCTTCGCGGCCTCTACAAACTCGAGAAGGTTCTTTTGGGGTTTAAAAGCGCCAATCGTAGAGATGACGGGGCCTGAGGAGAGACCTAGGCTGAGTTTTCCCTTTTCCCGGTCGGTGGCCGCTGCTTTATTAACCACATGACGTATTTGAATACCGCTTCGGATAAGAACATATTGTTCTTGTTGCCCTATCTTTAACGTGGCAGCTTCATCAAGGTTGGCCTGGGAAACAAAAATCAGCTTACTAGAAAAGTGAGCGCACAATTTTTCAAGCCCGATAAACAAGACCCTGGTCCAAAATTTCTGGTACTTGTTGAACCCAAAACCATGATAGGTGTGGATCATCTGGGGAACCCCTGCCAGTTTGGCGGCAATTCTTCCCACAATTCCAGCTTTGGATGAATGAGTATGAATGATATCCGGGCGTAATTCTTTTAGGGCGCGAGCCAATTCCAGGATAACAAGAATATCGAAGAGCGGGTGAATCGAACGCTTCAAGCGTGAGAAAAATTTCAGTCTGCCGGTGTGAATCCATTTCCGTTCAACTTCATTGTCCCAAAAGGCGCCCCGGCCGGCCCACAAGTGGGTTTCAAAAATGTTGGGATCCAAATGATCCGCGGTGTAGATCGTGTTCCCTTGAGCGCCTCCCAGTTCTAGAAGGGTGATCAATTGAACGATCTTGATCTTCTTAGGCAAGGATTTTATCCGCCGCCTTTTTCCCATCCATGATCGCTTCTTCCATGAATGAATATTTCCAGGCTCCGTATCGTCCGATGGATTGAATCGAATTTTTCTTAAAAAAATCAAAAATGGTTTTCATGGCCGCATTTCTGTACGGGTCATAAATAACGTAGGCAAAGGGGATGGGAAGAAACTG
>CAZJOE010000209.1:0-4385 GCA_964547555.1 uncultured Elusimicrobia bacterium
AATCATTGGACCACCTAGCTAAGGCGGTGCGGCACGCTCTCCCGCAAAGTGCTGGACAAACAACCATTCTAAAAGAGTCAAAAGAAATCTATAAGGTGAACGTTGTCGAAGCCGGAACATACGTCAAGATCGAGCCAAACACTGTCATCAGGGGTACGGTTTTCCCTCCTGAAATTCGTCATCTATCTCCCAAGGCTAGCGAATTGTTTGAGGCTTCTGGAACCATCAATACGCTTTCTATTGCGGATTTATATGGGGGGAAAATATGCGCGGCGCTCGACCGACAACATCCAAGGGATCTTTTTGACATAAAAGTTTTGTTTGAAAATGAAGGGATCACAGAGAAAATTCGAAAAGCGTTCATTGTTTATCTTGTGGGCCATGATCGGACGATGCACGAGTTAATTGATCCCATTCGAAAAAACGTCAAAGAAGAATTCGAGTCCGATTTTATGAGCATGGCCACCACCACCGTCAAATATGAGGAATTAACCAGGGCTCGCGAGCAATTAATCGCTACATTAAATCGAGACCTGACTGACAAGGAAAGACAATTTCTTCTCTCATTTAAAAAGGGCGAGCCGGCCTGGGATCTTTTGGGACTTGAAGGGGTGGAGAATCTTCCTGCTATCCAATGGAAATTGATGAACATTAAAAAGATACCCAAGAAAAAGCATGAAGAGTTGTTAGGAAAACTGAAACGAAAACTTAGTCTCTAGTTCAGCTTGATCAACATTGTGTTTTGGTTTAACTTATTTTCATTTCGCCTATTCATGCTAGGCGAAACCGCATCAAATTAAACCTCACCGAGTAAAATTTCCAAGGGAACCCTGCCTGATTCGTTTTATTCCCTCACTCCCCAAGGAAGGGAATCTGTTTCGATGCAGGGAATTTCTGACACCACAGCCTTTTAATCCATCTTAGCCCAACTTCGATGGTAGTCAGTAATCCGTTAATGGCAAAAAATGATAAATTGCCCCCTTCGCTCTGAGAGACAGAGCTACGGGGGCCAAGGCCCCCCAACGTTCTTTCCTTAGAAAGTTGCGGCCAGGGCTTGCCCCGGCGTAGCTACGAAGTGTCTAGCGAAGTCGGGCATGTGGCGGAATGGCAGACGCACAGGACTTAAAATCCTGTTTTCTTCGGAGAGTGTGGGTTCGAGTCCCTCCATGCCCACCCTTCGCTCCTCACGAAAGACAAAACGTTCGGAGCTACGGGTGGCAGGCCAATGTGCCGGCACGGTTAGTTACAGAAGATTAATAAAGGCGAGGGGTGTCCCCCGTAGCTTTAGCGAAGGGGGACTATAGATTATGTCGACCAATCCAAACTCATTCAACTCATCCTCCGCATTAAAAACCCCAACCGGTTCCTACACCTATTTCCGCCTCAACTCTCTCGCTGACCAAAAAATCGGCCACGTCTCTAAGCTCCCGTTCAGTTTGAAAATTTTGCTTGAGAACCTGCTCCGTCAAGAAGACGGTGTTTCCGTTCTTAAGAAAGATATCGAAGCGGTTGCTTCTTGGGACGCGTTGAAACCCTCCGATAACGAAATCTCTTTCATGCCCGCCCGCGTTGTTCTCCAAGATTTCACCGGTGTTCCTTGTGTGGTTGACCTTGCTTCGCTTCGCGATGCGGTCGCGGAGATGGGCGGTAAACCCAATTTGATTAATCCTCTTCAGCAAGTGGATTTGGTGATTGATCATTCCGTTCAAGTTGATGCTTTTGGCGCTGCAGATTCATTCAAGAAAAATGTCGAGATCGAATATCAGCGCAATGATGAGCGTTATTCTTTTTTAAGATGGGGACAGAAAGCATTTCAGAATTTCCGGGTTGTTCCGCCGGGGACCGGGATCGTCCACCAAGTGAACCTCGAATATTTGGGGCAGGTGGTTTATAACAACAAAAATTCGGGTGTGATTTATCCGGATACCGTGATCGGAACCGATTCGCACACCACCATGATCAATGGCCTTGGAATTCTTGGCTGGGGCGTGGGAGGAATTGAAGCGGAAGCCGCCATGTTGGGACAACCGGTCACCATGCTCATTCCGGAAGTTGTCGGATTTAAATTTCACGGGAAACTGAATGCAGGAGTGACGGCCACTGATTTGGTTCTGACGGTAACCCAGATGCTCCGTAAGAAAGGCGTGGTTGGAAAATTTGTGGAGTTCTTTGGAACGGGACTCAGCCATTTGACGCTGCCCGACCGGGCGACCATCGCCAACATGGCGCCGGAATATGGGGCCACCATGGGATTTTTCCCGGTGGATGAAGAAGCTCTCACTTATCTCCGGTTGACAGGACGCGACGCTCAATGGATTGACGTTGTGAAAGCTTATTGTATCGAACAAGGACTTTTCCGCACCGATCAAACGCCCGATCCTGTGTACTCGGGTGTTTTGGAATTGGATTTGTCGACAGTAAAGCCCAGTGTGGCGGGGCCGAAGAGGCCGCAGGACCGGGTGGATTTGGGCGATGCCAAAAAGTCTTTTGAAACATCACTTCCCTCACTTTCTAAAAGGCCGCAGAATGGCCAGAAGATCGATCCCAAAATTTTTGGCGATGGCTCGGTGGTGATTGCTGCTATTACAAGTTGCACGAACACATCGAACCCCAGCGTGTTGATTGAAGCGGGCCTTTTGGCGAAGAAAGCTTCTGATTTGGGACTTACAACCAAACCTTGGGTGAAAACCAGCTTGGCGCCGGGATCCAAAGTCGTGACGGATTATCTAAACGATTCTGGTTTAGCGGCTCCCTTAGAAAAACTGGGATTTTATTTGGTTGGGTATGGTTGTACCACCTGTATCGGAAACTCCGGTCCTCTCCCTCCTGATATTGAGAAAGCGGTCAAGGAAAAGGAATTGGTTGTGGCCTCCGTTCTTTCGGGAAATAGAAATTTTGAAGGACGGGTCCACCCGGCGGTGCGAGCGAATTATTTGATGAGTCCTCCTTTGGTTGTGGCTTACGCGTTGGCCGGTAGCGTGGACGTTGATTTGGTGACGGAACCCCTGGGAACCAGCAAAGACGGGAAACCCATTTTCTTAAAAGATATTTGGCCGAAACGGGAAGAAGTTCAAGACGCCATTCACAAGTATGTGAAGAATGATCTTTTCAAAAAACAGTACTCCAAAGTTTTTGAAGGGGATGAATCGTGGCAGAAAATTGCCGTTCCCGAAGGGGATCAGTATGCGTGGGACGGAGATTCCACGTATATTCGCCGGGCCTCTTTCTTGGAGAAAATTCCCAAAAAGCCGGAACCGGTTAAGAATATTTCAAAAGCGCGCGTGTTGGCTTTGTTGGGTGATTCGGTGACAACCGATCATATTTCTCCGGCGGGATCTATTTCTGAATCCAGTCCAGCGGGACAGTATTTGATCACGAAGGGCGTCAAAAAAGCCGACTTTAATTCTTATGGCGCGCGCCGCGGCAATCATGAAGTGATGATGAGAGGGACCTTCGCTAATGTCCGTTTGAAGAATCAATTGGCCCCTGGAACAGAAGGCGGATTCACGATGAAGTTTCCCGAGGGACAAGTCACAACTATTTTTGACGCGTCGGTCACTTATCAGAAAGAAGGAACTCCGTTGGTTATTTTGGCTGGAAAAGAATATGGATCGGGATCATCCCGTGACTGGGCCGCCAAGGGTGTGAAAATGCTCGGCGTCCGGGCCGTCCTTGCGGAAAGTTATGAACGGATCCATCGCAGCAATTTGGTGATGATGGGAGTTTTGCCGCTTGAATTTAAAGAAGGAGAAACCGCCGCTTCTTTGGGATTGACCGGCAAAGAAATCTTTGAGATTGTCGGCTTGGAATCGGGACTGAAGCCCCGGCAAGTGATTGTCGTGAAAACAGTTCTCGATGGAAACGCGAAAGAATTTAAAGCAATTTCAAGAATCGATACACCGAAAGAGATCGAGTATTACATGAATGGAGGGATTCTTCCGTTCGTGATGAGACAACTTCTAAAAACAATATGACGAATGCAACTCAGTCCATAGCCGAACAAGTTACAGCCCTCGCTGAAAAAGCGCGAGAGGCAGCGTTGGCGCTCGCCTTGTTGGAGACCAGTGTCAAAAATAAAGCGCTGATTAAAATGGCGGACGCTGTTAAAGCAGCCAAGAATGAAATTTTAAAAGCGAATGCCCAGGACATGGAAGCGGCGGCAGCCAAAGGAACTTCCAAGGCTCTTTTGGATCGATTGATGTTGGACATTTCCCGGGTGGATGGGATTGCCGACGGCCTTAAAGAAATTGCCGCTCTTCCCGATCCGATCGGCGAAGTGGTTCGCGAATGGAGTCGCCCGAATGGAATCCGTATTAAACAAGTGACGGTTCCTTTGGGCGTGGTGGGAATGATTTATGAAGCGCGGCCGAATGTGACGGCTGAAG
>CAZJOE010000210.1:0-4335 GCA_964547555.1 uncultured Elusimicrobia bacterium
TTCTTGAAAGACTTCATCGGCAAGATCTATACTAGACGTAAATAAAATAAGGGTTATCGAGGAGGAATTATGATGAGACGAAAAATGATGGGAATTCTCACCGGTGTTTTAATTGTTGCTTTGGGATCGGTCGCGTTTGCCGCTCAACAAAATACAACCGGCAAAAAAATTACCGCCGAACAAAAATCTCAACTCAAACAGCTGAGACAAGAACGAAAAATGAAAATCGCCAAGATTCGCAGCACACCCTCCACTTCCGTCGCCATGGCTGCGGCTTCCGACAAACAAGCCACCCGAACCCGGGCTCGCGCTGAAATCCGCAAAGTTAGAAAAGAATTCAAAGAGCAAAAGAAAAAGATTCTCGGAAAATAATTTAGCCGTCCGTCTTTGAGTTCCCCTTATTTTTTGAGGGCCTTCGCACTGTGCGCGGCCCTCTCTTTTCTTCCTCTATGGGTGGGTCCCTACCTGCCCATGGTCGATCTGCCGCAGCATGCGGCGCAAATTTCGATCATTAATAATCTTCATTCCCCTGCCTACGGTTTCTCCCACCAACTTCAACTTGATTGGTTTGTCCCTTATGCTTTCGAGTATTTCCTGGCGGCCCAGCTTGCGAAAATTGTGGGGATTTTTATGTCCTTACAAATGGCGGTTTCATTGGCCGTCTTGGCGTTACCCTGCGCCATCTATTTCCTATTAAAACAGACGGGCGGGGACCCGTGGTGGTCGTTGGTGGGGTTTCCGTTGTCCTATGGATTTAGTTTTTATTGGGGATTTTTAAGCTATATCGTGTCAGTGCCGGTCGGGATTTTCTTCGTGGCGATGGTCTATCGATATAGCAGAAATCCCTCTCTTCGGTCGGCGGTATGGGTTTCCCTTCTCGGTTTTCTTGTTTTGTATTCCCATGCGATTACCTATGCCGTGTGCGGGTTGACCGCTTTTTTTATTTCTCTAACGTCCCGCAAAAAAATTGCCGCGATGGTCCCTTTATTCATTCCCATTCCTTTTCTCTTGATTTGGTTTTTTTCTCCTGAACATGCGGTTCCGAAGGTGAAGAGTTTTGTCCAATGGGGAAGTCATGATTGGAACCGGATTGAAAGCGCTGTTCTCAATTTGATGAGCAATTCAGGGGCCCTGGGCGCCGCCTTGGCCGCGCTGGGACTCATCCTCTTTGTGATCATCGGAGCGCGCTTTAAACCCTTTAAACTCCGGTATTACTTTCCTTTTGTTTTAGCGTGGCTTCTTTATTTTTTCGTTCCGCATCATGCCATGGATATTTCTTTCATTTATCAGCGACTGGCCATCTTCATTCCCATCTTTTTCCTTCCCTGCCTTTCTCCCAGTTTGTCGGGGGTGAAATTGACCTTGTCGCGCGCTGGCTTGCTGATTTTGGTCGTCTTTTGGATGGGCATGCTGACCTTTCAATTTAAAGGATTTAATATGGAAGCGAAAGATTTCGATTTTGTGATTGGATCGCTGGAACCGAACAAAAAAACGTTGGGTGTTATTTTTGACAATGGGGGCGCTTATCCCTTTGCCGGCGTGTTTGGACATTTTCCCGCCTATTATCAAGCGCTGAAAGGGGGAGAATATACGTTCTCGTTTGCGGAATCCTTTAAATCCGTCGCGCGGTATAAACGGGGATATAAACCGCTTCCATTTTTTATCGGGTATGATTTGACGGTTCCGGGGCGATTGTCGTCCGCCACCGTGCGCCGTTATGATTATTTTATTGTGAGGTCCATCCAGGACAAATTCCCAGCCATGAAGACGTCATTTGAAGAAGATTATAGTTTGGCGGCCAGCAAAGGACCCTGGTGGGTCTATAAAAAAAATGAGGTGAGTCAGTGACCAAAGAATCGAAAAAAGAAGAAATTAAAAACGTTCATACTCGGTTGATAACGCTGTCCAACACGTTCGAGGTGATGACGCAGGTTTTAGACCGAGGTGATATGGAAATCTCGGCGCTTTTGTTGGAGAAAATTTTAATCAGTTTAAAGCGACTCCTGTCCCTCGCTAAAAAACAAAGCCGGTCCCATGAGGCTTATATTGACGTGTTGCTGGAGACACACATGCCGGATTTCGAATCGGATTTGGAAAAAGTCGCTTCGTTATCCACCCGCACTCAGGAAGGCGACCCTTCCGTGACCGAAAAGGAGTTAAACGGATTGGCCGACCGCGTTGAACACTATTTATCTGTTTCTCGAAAAGGAATGAGGGTGTTGTTTCCTCGGAAAGGACTCCGATCTTCTTTGATCCATTTCTGGAATAAAGGAAAAAAGGCCATCTTCCTGTCGGCTGCGGTGGGGGCGCTTTTGGCGGCCGCCTTAGCCGGGTATTCATGGTGGAGAGGTCAGCGTTATTCGCTGCAATGTGAAATCTTTTCTGATCAAAAGCTGAATCAGTTTCATAAACGCACCAAAAACACGGCTGTTAATTTTGATTGGGGTTATGCGGCCCCGTTTCTGGGATTTAAGGTTGATGATTTCTCTCTTCGATGGACCGGCTATGTTTTTATTCCGGAAGCGGGACCTTACGTATTTTCCACCGAAGCTGATGACGGAGTGGTCCTTTGGGTCCATGAGCAAAAGGTTATTGATGATTGGAATTCGCACGCCAAAACAAAAAACACGGGCGAGATTTATTTGGAAGCCGGTTGTCAACCTCTCAAACTGGAATATTTTGAAAACAATGCGGCGGCTTCGGTGAATTTAATGTGGAAGAAGCCGGGAATGTCAGAGGAAGTTACGATCCCTTCAGTTTCTTTCCGGTCGGAAAAGAAATACTGCTCTCAGTGAGCGGAAGGTTTGGGCGCTGCCTTTTTTTTGGCGGCCGCTTTCATTCTTCTTTCAATGGCTTTGATGGCTGTTTGAATCTCGTCTCGAACGTCGTCATTGGCATCGGAACTTTGAAGCGGTTTCAGTATTTTTAAATCCGCCGCTTTTCCCTTCGACGTAAAATAAAGCGCCGCGAACAAACGAATATCAGAATCCACGGAATTAAAAAGATTCGCCACCTGCGCCGCTTTTCCTTTCGCCAAAATCAACGCCGTTTTGGCCCTTTCTTGAACGTAAGGGCTGGGATCTTTTTCCATCTCACCGAGTATTTCAGAAAAATCATTTTTAGAGGAATGAAGGGCGGACATCGCCAACACGGCCGCCCCCTTAATTTCTTCCCGCACATCAGAGGAAAGATCCACCAAAGGTTGAATCGCTTTATCGGAACGAAGCAGGCCGAGTCCCGACACCGCGCGTTGCCGGACCGATAGAACAGGATCGGCCGTGGCCGCTTTAATAAGAAGGGGAAGGGCCGCTTTGGCCCGGATCCGGATGAGAGAATTAATCGCGGCGGACCGGACGAGAAGGCCTTTGTGGTCGGCCGCGGTCGACAACGCTTTCAGGGCCGACTCCGCTTTGATTTGACCCAGTGCCCACGCCGCGCGCTCTTTCACACGGATGTCGCTGTTAACGGAATCAAGAGCTTGGATAAGGGAAGTGACGGTCGCTTTGTCCCGGCTATTTTTTGAAACAGCCTCTTCGATGGCGGCGACGATTTCTTCGGAGGTCCCGGACTGAAGGGGAATGGCGGCGTGAGAAAAAAGAGGAAAAGCAAAGAGAGCGGCCAAGAGCAACCACATTTGTTTCATTATAGTTCCTTTCTTCCTTCGAAGGCCCGGGACAGCGTTAACTCATCCGCATATTCTAAAGAGGATCCGGAAGAAAGCCCGTAGGCAAGCCGGGTCACCTTTTTCCCCAGGGGATGAACCAACTGCGCCACATAGGTGGCGGTGGCTTCGCCTTCAATCGTGGGGTTGGTGGCCAGAATAACTTCTTCAACGCCGGGGCTGGATTTGAGCCGGTCCAGCAAAGGATCAATTCTTAACTGCTTGGGGCCAATGCCGTCCAAGGGCGATAACACGCCTCCCAACAAATGGTAATGCCCTTTAAAGGCGCCCGCCCGTTCCATGGCCATCAAATCACTCACTTCTTCCACCACGCAGAGAAGATTTTTTTCCCGCGTGTTGTCGGTGCAGCGGTTGCAGGGATTTTCTTCCGTGTAGATTCCGCACAGATTGCAGCGTCTTAAATGTTCCTGCGCTTCTTGAACGGACTTGATCAAAGTGGCGGTGTCAGGAGAACGAAGCAAATAAAGCGCGATCCGTTCGGCCATTTTGGGGCCCGTCCCAGGCAGTTTTCTCAAAGCCGCCAGCAGGTTGCTCCACTTCTGGCTCATGAGGGTTTCTTCTCGCGTTTCACCGTTCCAGGAAAATGCTTTAAAACCCGTTGCGCGTCGGTATCGGCTTCCTCCGGACGGATTTCTTCAAATCCCGCTTGGGCC
>CAZJOE010000211.1:0-4335 GCA_964547555.1 uncultured Elusimicrobia bacterium
GACGGGGCCTCAGGAAAAAGCTGGATGAATCAGCGGGACCTGCCGCCGTGGGAGGTTGCAAAACAATTTATCGATGAATCCACCACTCTTGATGCCATCTCGGCCGTGACGGTTACAACTTTCCTAAAACCAGTTGGTAGGCCCGACGATTTCCAACCGCCTCGTCCTGAATCATTCCCCTTTCTATGGACGCTTCATAAAGCCTTCCGAGAATTTGAAGAATTGGCTCGGGCCAGAGGAGTGGACCCTCAAAGATTTCGACGCATTTTTGACAGGATCGAAAACTCTCGGTTGCGTTTGGTTCTCATGAAGACATTGCCATCCGGTGCCGTTCTGGGTGGAAACCAGATGGGCCGCTTTCTTGATCCCGAACAAAAGTGCGGCGCGCTCGCGATTGATCCTGATTTTTTCAGAACCACGATTGGAGACGAAATCACGCCCGGCGGCGTACGGGTGTTCATGGAACGGCTGCTTCACGAGCTAGCTCATGACAATGAGACTCGAAATCCGGACCAAGAATGGGAGGAGGAATTAAGGATCCTTTTTCAAGACTGGGAGATTTGGAAACTTCTTGGCACCCATGATAAAGATGTCGAAACCTTCTTTAAAAAATTGAAGAAGAAAGATTTAGAGGAAGAGCAGTACCAGAACTATCGCGGCCATAAAAAATTCGCGACCGGCAAAGGAAAATACGTCGATTATTTCCAAAAAATAAAATTTCTCCTGAACCTCAAGGAACAAGCGAGTCTCCTAAAAGAAAACAAATCCCTCCGAGAGGGCGGCTACCGAGAAACGGCCTTGAAAGAGACGCGGGCCCTTCTGAAAATCTACGGGCATCAATTGTCCGATTCGAAAGAGACCATCCTCGCGAGAGAACTGGGACGGCTGGCCACCCGCATCGTCAGCGAATCGCAAGCCAACGGCAAGGCGGTCGGAATGCCAAATAGTGAATCCGGAGCCGACTCTCCGGGCCACCAGCAACCACCGCCCTTGCCAAAGGAAGCTGCCCCCAAGCAGAGTTGGACAAGGAGAAACTTCCTGAAGGTTTCAATTTTTTCAGGATTGGCTTCCTTTCTGGCCATAGAGAAATACCTGTCAAGAAAAGAAGAAGAGGATGCAATTGAAGAAAGGGCTCTCGAGATTATTTCTCAAGCCACGAATGACTACACAGAGGTATGGGCGCAAGTGGTCGAAGCGATCGCTGCGCCGCGAGCAGAACCCTTCTCTGAACAAGACTCACAAAAATTGGTTCAAAAGATTAAAGGGATCATCGCTTCCTATATCGGAAATCAAAAGAGTGAAAGTCTCTTAAATCAAATCCAAGAGGCGACTAAAACAGGAAAGATCCCTTTGGAAATTGGGGACGATCTGGGCACGGAGCTGTTAAGAAGAATGCTCTCGGAATTAATAAACCTCCACCAAAAACATCCCCGGCTCTTAAAGGAAATAAACGAATTTGAAAAAGAAGCCCCGCTCAAGCCCATCCTGTATTTAAATAAATGGCGCACGTGGTTTAATGGACGTGACAAGTATTTCACCACAGGATACTCCAGAGGCGTTTTCCGGGGCGTCTTTATTCCCAACTATTATAATTTCGGAATTGCGTCTGTCCGATCCCTCCCCAAAGAAGCGATCCCCCATATAGATGAAGTGACAGCTCGTCCTAAATTTGTCGGAATTGAAAATTGGGACATTGAGAGAATCACCAACAAATTATACGCGCGGCTCTCTATTCGTGCCAGTTCCGATGCTTTCACAGACAAGGAAAAAGGAATTTATCTGGAAATACTGGCGGCCAAAGACTTCGCAAAAAAAATGTGGAATTTTTATCACCGGAACAAGAAAGAAGACCAGCAGCTTATAGAAAACATGGTTGCCGATCGAACACTCGGCTACCTGGACCCGTTCCTTGTCATGTGTCTTCGCAAGGATTTTGGAAACCTGCTGGACAAACCGCTAGAAGAATTTATTGAAGCGACCTATTTAGATTTCCTCCATGAATCGGCAGCCCATGAATTGTGGCACGCTCACACTCATAAAATAAACCTTTTTGCTCCCACCCTCACCGAGGCGGCCCTGACCCTGGCTGATGAAACAGAGTCCATGATGGCTGAATTGATCCACGGAAGGCATCCATTTACAAAGCTCCGCACCACCGTCTATACGGCAGCCAGCATACGCAATGAGTACGGAATCGGTTCAGAGAATATCATCGTTTCTCTTTTTAATGTTGTCATGTCTGATCCCGAAAAATTCGGGACAACACGCGACGAATTAGAGTCGTTTGATGGAATAAAGCGGACCCGTTTTATCTTCATCAAATTACTTTCCCTCAATGAGGGAGAATTGCGCGCGGCCCTTATAAAAGCCCGTGATTCGCTTCGAAAAAATTATGCAACAGAGAAGTTTGGAGGAATCGGGGGGCTTAAAGGAGCTGCCGGAGGAGCCGCCGTAATTTTTCAAAGCGCCCGGAAAATGTTCTCGTCCAGAAAAGAATCGGTCGATGAACGCTACAACGATTATCTCCAAAACAAAACGCCTCCGGATAAATCCCTCTCGGATTTATTAACAAAAAAAGAGATCAACACGCTCTTTGACAATTATGCAGAGCAAGAAGGTTTCGCTCAATATTCACGACTCATGAAATTATTTTCCCCGCAACTCAAAGAAGCCCTTCTCGATGATCCGTCTTTAACTCCTGTTTTCCTGCAGGTTCTCCCCCCAAAAACAGTGGGTGGCTTTCATGTTTATAATCAGAAACTCAAAGATAAAATATCCCGGCAAGAAGGAGAGAATTTTTTTGACAGACACACTGCCTTCTTGGCGGGCCGGCCTTACTATGCCGATAAGATATTAGGAGAAGGCGGCCACATCGTGGTTGGAACGGTGGACAACCCTCATATCGTAAACGGTAAGACTACCAACATTGATTTCACTGTTTCCAATGGACGGCAGTCTTATATTCTGATGAAGGACGGAACGTGGGTGGGACTCAAAGGATCAGGAAATTTTGAGAGCGGAGAATATTCCTATCCATTTTCTGAATCAGATTTTGATCTATATTCCGAATCACCATTTATTAAAGGTGTGCTGCTGGAATATGAAGTTGACGCTCTCCGTCCAGCAAAACCGATCTTGCAGGAGCCCACCTCCATTCCAGTTGTCGGGGTTCGTAAATTATCCCAATTACCCGATGGGGGAGGCCGACTTACCAGACTCACAAACCAATCCGAAATCCCTCATATTGTCTTCACACACAATCTGACACCCCACCGTGTGAATAACATTCCCCTCCTTTTGAAATCGGACCCGGATCTGGTCCGCCTCTCTCGAAGATTGGCCCCTCTCTTTAAAAAAGAAGGTTTTATTCGCTCACAAGAAAATTTCACACCAACCAAACTCATTGAACTCGTGGTGCGCAACATGGCCAGGTCCGAAGCGGGCAAGCAAAATCATCAATTGCATCAAGGAACCCTCCATACACAGGACATTGCCCTCTCCGGACAAATATCTTTGGATAATTTGACCAAGAGAACGGATGTATCTCGAATTAATTATAAAAATCGGGTTGAGGATGGCATCGGAATCTTCTCACTTCAACAGCAGGCAAGAACCTTGTCACTGCTTGCTGCTCATTTAAGGTATACGTCCATAAATTTATCCTCGGAGCATCTCCTTTCGATTTTCTATCAAACCTACCTGCAGAATTTGAATACATCCGATTTGCGCAAGTTCGCACGGAAAGAATATTTCTTCCTGCTTGAATCTAATCGAGGCCCCCTGTCTGGTCAAATTTATTCGCATGCCGAGTCTGTGGAGTGGGCGAGACAAGAACTCGCTCGCCGCACAGGGAAAGCCACTTCCAAACGAGAAACGAGGGCCGCCGCTTCGATGGGCCGGCACGGTCTGACCATCCTGGTCAGTCCCAAAGCCGCCGACTCTTGGTGGGGCAAGCTGTTTAGTATGGCATGGACTGCTGGCGAAGTCGTCGGCGCGATCTGGCTGGGAAATCTTTGGCACTTTTCATGGAGCTGGCAGGTGTTGGTGGCCTTCTACCTCTTTGTTGATTTCCTTGCCGCGATCAAGGCCCAGCGCGTACGCGGCTCTCCGGAGGCGCCTTCTATCGGCCGACACATCTCCATTGTTCTCGCTTATACTCTTTCGCCTCTGTTGTCCTCACTCTTCCCCTTCTCCCCTTTAAATTTCCTTTATCTCGCCAGCGCTTGTCACTTGTTGTCGGATGCTTGGGTCATCTTTTTCCCCCACTTTTCATTGCCGACGAAAGGGGTCAAGTCTCCAGTTTTCAGTTTTCGCCAACTCATCCGAAGGAATACT
>CAZJOE010000212.1:0-4325 GCA_964547555.1 uncultured Elusimicrobia bacterium
CGGCAATGCGTGGCTTATTTTTGGAGGCAGCTGGGGACTACGATTCAGGCCGGCAGACTCCAAAGAAGACTGGTCTTTAACCAATAAAAATCAGTGGGGAACGCCTTTTAAGGTGTTGGATATCTCGGCGGAAGATATACTGTTCCATGCTTGATCCCGCCGCCCTCATTATTTCCCTCATTTTCAGCTTGATTGGAACAGGTTATTTCATTTATGGAAAAAAACAGGACCTGTTTTGGACCATGATTATTGGGATTGTATTGGGAATTTTTCCTTACTTTGTATCGAACGTTTGGGGAATGGTTCTGGTGGGAATGGGATTGACAGTTTTACCGTTTTTAATTGGCCGTTAGTTCTTCCAAAGCTGGTCGCGGTAAAGATAATACGCTTTGCGAGGACGCCGAAGCAGGGGGCTTTTGGAACCATCCCCTTGCGAAACAAGTCCCAGCCATTCCTCTGAAGACCATCCGTCGGGAAAGGCCATCGCGCTATCGTTGGTGTCGTCATGAAGGTCCCACGCTCCGTCTCGAGATTTCCACCATTCGTCTAAAAATTCAAACACCACGCCGCCAATAGCATTGCCTTCCTCAGGGCCTCCCGCCACGTTAAGTTGAATATCAGTCCAATTTCCCTGGTGATAAGCGGCCTGCATCGCTTCATCCTCTTTCCCCGTCCGCGAATCAAACGCATCACATCCATATTCCGTCAGAAGGACGGGACGGTCGTATATTTCTTTAACTTGCTTAAAAAGATCGCCAAATCCTTGGGTGCCCTTATAAGCATTCCCGCCGTAAATATCCACCGCCGGTGCAAATTGCGCATGGTCTTCTAAGTTATTCAAACCAAGATTTCCGACGGCCACAGGATGATCGGGATCAATCTGATGAATCATCTCAGCGATTTCATTCACGAAGGTAAGGTACGCCTCGACTTGCTGAGAGGCTTTTGTGCGCGTGGCGTTCACCCCTCCGTAGTCGGAGGGCATGAGATTTTCGTTCCCCAAAACCCACATCAGCACATAAGGTTCCGCTTTGTGATCATTGACGTAGTCATGAACAAGGTCTTTCATGCGCTGAAGTTGAACGGGATCGGTATAATCCGTTCCCTCCTCCCACTCCGCACCGGACCCCACTGTGTACGCCCCTAAAAAATCCCCCATGATGGCGTGAATCCCATAATTTTTAACCATGGACCGAAGAACTTCTTTATCGAATTCTTTGGGATTGTATTCGAGCTTACGCGAATACCGGTAAATTCGGATGGTGTTGGCGCCCATTTCTCGGATTAACTGAAAGTCTCCTTTAATCGCTTCGCCTCCGTCGCGTCGGTTGTTTCTATTTCCATCCACCCAACTTTCAAAAGGAGTGTCCGCTTTCCCCGTTTGGTTTTCATCGGCCGACATCCAGCTATTGGCCTCCGCATCGTCTAAATTTTTTCCCACGGCCGTGGGATGATAGGTAACGCCGCGGACCACCATCGGTTTTCCATTTTTCAGAAGTTGCCAGTGTTGGTTTTCAAATTGGACCAACTTTACTTTTCCATGACCCCGCTCCTGAATGACTTTCAAAGAACTGATGTCCCGGGATTCAACTTTAGAGGATGACACCCATTGTCCCGGATTGATGGTGAAAACATCGTTATGAAGGTCGATGTCTTCCCCATTTTTCAATCGGAGAACGGCTCCTTTAAGTCGATACCCGATCTCGGGATGGAGCTTTGTGATTGTTTCGATCCGACTTAAAGCTTCCGTTCCCAAATACCAAACAAAAGTTTTGTCCGCCGACCAGCAGGGTTCTTTTGGAAAATTTACGAGGATCGCGTAATACGCTTTAATGGCTTGGGTGTAATGTCCGGCTTCGTTCAGGGCCTGAGCCATAAAAAACAGTTTTGTTCCTGGTCCTACATTGGAAGTCCGTGCCCAGACATAAAACTCCGATTGTGGGTCTCCCGTTGAAACAAAATCCCAAGGGTTGGCGTTGGCGAGGTGTTTTTTCTTTTTCCATTTTTGGAAAGTGGGATCGGATTCAAGTGATTGACCATTGTTGGGATAAAGACCCGCGCCCATCGCGCGTGCCAAACCCGCGCGGTCGGTGATCTTAAATTTGAAATTATCCGTTCCCACACCACTAAATTGCCCATAGGATTCAAACCGAACCGGGAATTCATTTCCCGTATTGGCGATAGGAAAAGGTTTGGGGGGCGCGGCCAATAGAGTCATTGGAAATATAAGAAAAGCCGTCACACCGGCACGATGCCTAGTTTTTTGATCCACAGGAAATCCTTTTGATCAGTTGCGGCGCTGTCGGCTGACCCATCCCGTTTCTTGGTGTGCCTGGATTTTGAAGAGCATTTAAAACATATTGGGTGGCTTGGGCCGCCATTCCGGCAATATCCAACCGCACGGTTGTGAGCGGCGGATTGATCCACGAAGAAAGTTCAAGATCTTCCATTCCCACCACCGCGATATCTTCAGGAACACGAACGCTTTGGGTTGATAATCCTTTAATAAGCCCGTAAGCCATGGTGTCATTGGCGGCGAAAACAGCGGTACATTTTGATTCGAGGACGGAGGTCGCGGTTTTTTCCGCGGTGCGAATATCGAAATCGCCGGGAATAATCCAGCTGGGGAGGACTGTGATCCCTGCCTTGGACATCGCCTCACGGTATCCATTTAAACGAGCCCGGCCGCTGGACGTTTCTTCCGTTCCCGCCACATGGGCAATCGCTTTATGACCCAGAGAGATTAAATGCTGGGTCGCCAAAGCGGCACCGGCCGCGTCTTCCCCAATAATAGCGGGCAAACCAGTCCGCTCCACAGTGTTGCCCAAAAGAATGAACGGATAGTTTTCTCTCGACATCTCCGAGAGAAAAGAATCTCCGCTGTTAGCGGCCAAATAAACGATCCCGTCCGCGCTTTGCTCTTTCAAAAGCCGCAAATAATAACGCCGCTCCAAAAATACGCGGCTCGCCGCTTCCACCAGCATCTTGTAACCGGCCGGCTGTGTTTCGGAATGAATGCCTTGGAGGGCTTGATAAAAATATCCCTGATTTTTTTGGAAAGCAAATTCGGGAAGGATGACGCCAATGGTCCTTGATCCGCGACGGGCCAGGCTGCGGGCCAAAATGCTCGGCCTGTATTCCATGGCTTTAACAGCTTGGAGAACTTTTCGGGTGGTGTCCTCAGGGATGCGGGCGTCGCCGGACAAAACCAACGAAACGGTCGAAATCGAAAGTCCACACCGTGTGGCGACGTCCCTCATGCGGACGCGTTTCTTAACACCGAGGGAAAGAGATTGTTTGGGGTTTGCCATTACCGGAATATAGGGAGAGTTTTCATATGGAGGCGGTCTCTTCTCGCATGTTCCGCTCGAAGGATGGCCGTTATGTCCTCTACGGCTTGCCTCAGCTTATCGTTCACGACAATATAATCGTAGTGGGTGACCATCCGCAGCTCTTTCTTGGCGTTGCGAATTCGAATCCGCAACGATTTCCTGTCGTCCGTTCCGCGCGTCTTCAAGCGCTTTAACAGAATTTTCCACGTGGGGGGCACCACAAAAATATAAATCCCTTGGGGATAGATTTTTCGCAAAGACACCGCGCCTTGAGGGTCGATGGCCAAAATAACATCGCAGCCTTTTTTTAATTGCCGTTCAAAAGCAGGGCGGGGCGTGCCGTAGAAATTATCGTGAACAACGGCCCATTCAATGAATTTTTGGGCCTTGGCCATGGCTTGGAATTTTTTCCTGGTGACGAAATAGTAGTCCTTCCCATGACGTTCACCGGAGCGAGGGGAGCGGGTGGTACAGGAAATAGATTGGACGGCGGACGCCATATTCTTTAGCGCTTCAGCGATGAGGGTGGTCTTTCCTCCTCCAGACGGCGCTGAGATAACGACGGGAATTCCGGGGTTCATAAGGTGGATCGTATTAATTTTATGGCCGCCTGAAAATCATCTGGGGGCGGAGCGTCGAATGAAACCTTTTTTAACGTATCGGGATGCGTGAACTCCAAATGGGCGGCGTGCAGCATCTGCCGGGGAATCGTGGGAAATTCGATGTCCAATCCTCCATAAACATGGTCACCCAAGATCGGATGATTATAGGCCGACAAATGAACACGCAACTGGTGGGTCCGTCCTGTTAACGGATAAAGATCAACCAACGCTGCCTTCTTGCCGAAATTCTGACGGACTTTAAACTTGGTGACCGACCAGCGTCCCGCGTCCGTTACTGAAAACCGTTGCCGTTTTTCCGGATGGCGCCCAATTCCGCCCTCAAAGGTCCCTTCATTGGCTTCTAAATTCCCCTTAACAATGGCGACATAGG
>CAZJOE010000213.1:0-4312 GCA_964547555.1 uncultured Elusimicrobia bacterium
CGGGGAGTTTGAATATTTTGGCCGGCGTGTTGGACATGCGGTCAATGAGCTGCGTGAGCGTTAAGATTCCGGGCTTCACCAATTCCGTCACCAGCAAGGGCAACATGGTTTCAAGTCCGATCAGGCCAAACGGAGCCGAATTAAAATCTTGAGCTTTTTCAGATTGGGTGTGGGGCGCGTGATCCGAAGCGACGCAGTCAATGATTCCCTTTCGGAGCCCCTCCCGAAGCGCTTCAACGTCGCCGGCTGTGCGCAGCGGCGGATTTACTTTGGCATTGGCTTTGTATTCGGCCACCGCGTCTTCGGTCAAGACCAAATGATGCGGCGTGCAATCGGCGGTAATCCGAATGCCTTTTGCTTTGGCTTGAGCGACAAGCTCCACCGTTTCTTTAACGGAAATGTGAGTTAAATGGATATGTCCGCCGGTGAGTTCGGCTAAAGCGATATCTCTGGCGGCCACCGTATATTCCGCTTGCCGTGGAATTCCTTTAAGCCCCAATCTCGTCGCAAGAGCGCCTTCATTCATCACGCCGTCGGCCATGAGGTTGGCGTCTTCGCAATGTTCCATCACGATCAAGTCAAAAGTTTTGGTGTATTCCAACGCGCGGCGCAAAAGTTGTGAATTGTTAACGCCTGATCCATCATCGGTAATGGCCACGCAGCCGATTCTCACCATGGCGCCGATTTCTGAAAGTTCTTTTCCTTCGCGTTCTTTGGAGATCGTTCCGGTTGGAAAGACGCGGGCCATTCCGTCTTGCTGCGCGCGTCCGATCACAAATTGAATGTCGGCCACGTTATCCATCGGAGGATTGGTGTTGGGCATTGAGACCACACTCGTGACACCGCCGGCGGCGGCCGCCCGCGTTCCCGTCGCAATGGTCTCCTTGGCTTCTCCTCCAGGTTCCCGCAAATGGACGTGAACGTCCACCAAGCCGGGAGCAACTATTTTTCCTTTGGCGTCGATAATTTTTGCCGAAGAAGAGGCGGAAAGGTTTTCTCCAATGGATTTAATTTTTCCATCTTCAATGAGGACATCGGTGACCTTGTCTAATTTTTGCCGGGGATCAACCACATGTCCCCCTTTGATAAGGATTTGACCTTTATAGGTGTTTAAAAGGGGACTGGTCATTGGGGCTCCGTGAGTTCTTCTGTGGTTGAAATGGTTTTTTCAGCCGGCGTGTTTTTCGTCAGCCAATAGAGCGTCGACATGCGCACCGCGATTCCATTGGTCACTTGGTCCAAGATCACCGATTGATGCGAGTCAGCCACTTCCGACGTGATTTCAACGCCGCGGTTCATGGGGCCGGGATGCAGCACGATGCAATCTCGTTTGGCCAAAGAGAGTCGGGAAAGATTGAGGCCGAAGAGTTCGGCGTATTCTCGGATGGAGGGCATCATGTTTTGTTGCTGCCGTTCCATTTGAAGGCGCAGCACATTGATGACATCCGCATCCTTGACCGCTTCATCAATGTGCGAAGTGACGGTTAATTTGTTTCCAAAAATTTCTTTAAGCCCGGGAGGAATTAATGTTTCCGGTCCACACACCGTGACATGCGCGCCCAGTTTGGTGAGCGCCCAAAGATTGGACCGGGCGACACGGGAATGCGCGATATCTCCAAGAATGGCGACTTTAAGGCCGTCGATCTTTCCTTTCTTTTCCAGAATCGTGAAAGCGTCCAGCAACCCTTGAGTTGGATGTTCATGCGCGCCGTCTCCGGCATTGATCACGCTGGCTTTCACTTCGCGGGCGATGAGATGAGGGGCGCCCGAAGCGGAGTGACGGAGAACAATGTAATCCACTTTCATGGCTTCCAAAGTTTTGGCGGTGTCGAGCAGGGATTCGCCTTTTTGTATCGAAGACGTTGAGGCCGCGATGTTCAGCGTGTCGGCGGAAAGGCGTTTGGCGGCCAGTTCAAAGGAAATTCGGGTGCGGGTGGACGGTTCAAAGAAAACAAGCGCTACGGTCCGGCCGCGGAGCGTGGGAGCTTTTTTAACGGTGCGAGTGAAGAGTTGTTTCATCGGCTTCGCCTGTTCCAACAACTCTTCAATTTGAATGCGGCTTAAATATTCAAGTCCGAGCAGGTCTTTGAGCCTTTGGGTGTCTCTCTTCATGGAAGCGGTTCGCAGATAACGATCTCCTCCTTCTCATCAATCTCTTTAAGATGAAGATTCACGGTTTCACTTCGACCGGTGACCAGTTTAAGCGCTGCAAAATCAGGCTGGATGGGAAGCTCGCGGTGGCCGCGGTCGACCAACGTCACCAATGAAATGCTTTTGGGCCGGCCGTAATCCATAATTTCATCGAGAGCGGCGCGAATGGTGCGGCCGGTGAAAAGAACATCGTCGATCAAAACGATTTTTTTGCCGCTGATATCAAAGTCCAATTGGGTTACTCCCACCACGGGCGCGATGGCCGCCGTTGAAAAGTCATCCCGGTAAAGCGTGATGTCAAGCGCCCCATGCAGGACCTCGGTTCCCTTTTCTTTCTTAATGGCTTCCGCCACGCGCTGGGCCAACAACACGCCGCGCGTTTGAATGCCGATTAAGACCGTCTCTCCGCTCGAAAAATTAAACCGGCCGATCACAAACCTGGTGAGGTCCTTGATCGCCTGTTCGACTTTCTCCGAACTGATAACTTCTTTTATTTTAGGAGATTCCTTGGAGTTTTCTGGCATCTGCGATAACACTTTCCCGTTGTTCCTTTCTGTAAGCGATGACGGCTTTTTTAATTTCACTTCTTGAAATGGCCAGCGTCTGCGCCGCGAGGAGCGCCGCGTTTTTGGCTCCAGCTTTTCCGATCGCCACCGTCGCGACGGGAATTCCACCCGGCATTTGAGCAATCGAGAGAAGCGAGTCGAGGCCGTTTAAGACCGAAGTCACGGGCACTCCGATGACCGGTTTGATGGTTTCAGCGGCGACCACTCCGGGAAGCGCGGCGGCCCCTCCGGCGGCGGCGATAAAGATTTCCGCGCCATTGGCTTCGCAGTCTCTAATGAATTCGCGGACCAAGTCTGGGGTCCGGTGCGCGGAGGCCACGGTTGTTTTGTACGTGATCCCCAACTTCTGAAATATTTTTTCTGATTCTTCAATCAAAGGGTAATCCGAAATCGACCCCATGACGATTCCGACATCAACTCTTTTTGATTTAGGCGACTGTTTCGACATTTTTAGGTTTCATCCTTTTAATTCGGTTTGTTATATTTTTATTCTTCATCGCTTTCCCCGCGATGTCGTTTCTAAAAAAATGATTTTTGAAAGAGACTTTCTTGACACCTTGATAGGCCCGGACCACCGCGATGTCCAACGTTTTTCCCACGCCGGTGATGTTCAGCACGCGTCCGCCATTTGAAACAACTTTGTCGCCTTTGAACTTGGTGCCCGCGTGGCAGAGATAAACTTGGCCTTTCCGCTCAACGTTATCCAATCCCAAAATCTCGTGACCCGTTTTAAACTCACCCGGATAACCTTGGGAGGCCACCACCACCGTACAGGCCGACGCTTGGCGGATTTGCATCCGGATGTTCGCCAACTCGCCTTGGGCGACCGCCAAGAACGCTTCATATAAATCTGATTCAACCAAAGGCAAAATGGTTTGTGCTTCCGGGTCTCCAAAACGAACGTTGAATTCTAAAACTTTCGGTCCCTCTTTGGTGAGCATGAGTCCAAAATAAATCACGCCGCGGAAATCCAATTTCTCTTCGCTCAAGCCGCGCAGAAAGTTTTCAACAATGTGTTTGTCCACCATCATCTGCGTGTGGCTGTCATAAAAAGGAGTGGGGGCGTAAGCGCCCATGCCGCCCGTGTTCGGGCCTTTATCGCCGTCGAAGGCGCGTTTGTGGTCTTGGGAAGATGGAAAGGGAAGCAAGGTTTTCCCATCGGTGAGCGCGATAATGCTGATCTCGGGGCCTTCGAGCATTTCTTCCAAGACAATTTTTTCGCCGGCTGGGCCAAATTTCTTTTCGGCCATCACTTCTTTGAGCGCGGCAAGCAATTCTTCGGTTGTCTCCGTGACGAAGACCCCTTTCCCTGCCGCGAGTCCGTCCGCCTTTAATATTTTGAAATTTTTCCCTTTTGATGAATTGATAAAAGCTTTGGCGGTTTCAAAATTGTCAAAGGTTTTAAAGTCGGCCGTGGGGATTCCATATTTGGCCATGAAGTTCTTCGCGTAAATTTTGCTTCCTTCCAGTTGCGCGGCTTTTTGACTGGCGCCCACGGTTAGGTGTCCAGCCGCTCTTAATTCATCGGAAAGACCGGCCACCAAGGGCGCTTCCGGTCCAATCACAACCAACTTGATCCCTTTTTCCTCAACAAA
>CAZJOE010000214.1:0-4293 GCA_964547555.1 uncultured Elusimicrobia bacterium
GGTCCCGGTGTTGGTCCCGCTGGAGCGGACCACGACGTTCCGTGTTAAGTTGGCCACATGGATGGTTTCAGTTCCATAATGGACGCCACTGAAATTCGTATTAACTTGAACCAAGTTTGCGCTCGGAAACGCTGTAATGGTCCGCTCTTCGGTAACGGATCCCGCTCCGCGTGTGCGGCTGATGGTAATCACATCTCCCACTTTCCAACCAATCGAAGCGGGATTCACAGCTAAATCAAGCGTGTTCTCAGCGGTGGTCAGATCATCGGAGGTGTTCACCGTGGAAGCCGGTGTTTTGGTGGCGCCATGCACCAGGAAATTTCCGCCATTTTTTACGCTCAAGCCGTATTGTCCAGCCGAAGCGCCCATCGGCAGAACAAGAGCCGATCGAACCGTATCCGGAATCGGAGAACTGTCGGTTCCAATATCCAATGTTCCTCCGGAATTCACATTGAGATCGCCGCCGGAAACAGCCAGCGTGCTCGAGGTCACCCGACTAAAAGCCAAGGTCCCTGAATTGATGTCCACGCCATGAAGTGAATTCAAAATCCCCGATAAGGTTGCCGTCCCTCCCGTTTTGGTCACGACGACTTTGGAGAAAGTGTCAATGGTGACCGTGAAGGTTTGGTCCGTCGCCCCATTTAACGTCACGGTGGAATTGAGGGCGGTGAAAGTTCCCGCGGTGTGAATCAAGTTTCCACTCAGTGAAAGAGTCGACGTTCCGAAACTTATTGTTCCGCTCGTTTGATTGAGTCCACTGGAAACAGTGACCGCAAACCCAGCGGTGTTGAGCGTTCCCGAATATCCGCTTAAAGTTAATGTGGCGACGTCCACCGCCACATCGGCGGTGCAATCTCCGTTGGCTCCCGAAGCGCCATCGAAAATGACGGTGTGAGTAGAAATGGGAACGCTGGCTCCGGAAGAACCTCCCGAGCCGATGGACCAGTTCGATGAATCATTCCAGTTGTTGGGTCCGGCGCCGGTAGCCACCCAGTAACGGAGTCCCGTATCCACGGGCCACAACCAGTTCAGGTTGTCCCCTAAATCTCCATCAGTCGATCCAACGTTGTAGTCATTCACCGCGATGCCGGCGCTCGCGCTCGACCGCTGGACTTCAACCCAGCTCACTGAGTTCCGGCTGGTGTTGTTCAAATACCATGACACAGCGGAATCGGTAGATTTGAGCACGACATGGTTGGTCGATGTTCCTGTGATGGTAAAAGTAGAAATGGTGAAGGTGGAACCCCCCGCAAAATAAACGGTGGTCTTGGCGGCGAGGCCAGCGCTATCAACAAGAAGTTGGGCCGCTGTGAAACTGGAATTAAACGTCAAGCCGGCTGAATTGGTATTGGAGGAAATGATTCTGTTATAAGAATGTCCGACACCTGTAAAAGTTTGACCCGCCGTTGTTTTGTTCATGATGATCGTACCCGTTGATCCACTGATCACACTGGATTGCTGAAAATCGACATTTCCGCCGACGGTGATGGTCGAACCGCCCAGATCGTAGAAACCACAGAAAAAGTCCTGATTTACATCCAAATTCCCGGTGATTTGATGTGCTCCTGATCCAAACTTAACTTTCGAAATAAATAGAGAGGCTCCAAAACTGTCCAGGTACAGATCCCCGGTGATTGCTAAGTTACTGTTATTTGCATCGAATACAGAAGCATTGGCTTCATTCGTGGAAGCCGAATTACCAAAAACAACAAGGTTTCCTCCAACACTCCAATTTCCAGTCAGGAAAAGCGTTGAAGATGCACCCAAGGGTTCCAAAACAACATCCCCTGTTGAGGTGAGGTCTTTTTGAGACAAGGTCGTGCTTCCTGGGATTCTTATGTAAAGCAAAGTGTTCGTTAAGGTTGCGCCTGAACCCTGGTCAATAAAATCATTCTGAGTAGGCAGGAAATAGAAACTACTGAAACTAGTGTTTATGTTCGCATTCGTTCCCAAGATAAGTTTTTTCACTGTTAACACCCCTGGGGATGTTGCCGTAACGTTGTCTGAAATTCTCAAAACCCCAAAAGCATTGTCTTCCGATTGAGCACTCGAAACAACGGCATCAGTGGTAAGGACCCAGGTTCCTGTCGAGGTCAAGAGATTCGCGACGCTGGCCACTGAAATCCGCCCGCTGACCGTCACCGTGCTTCCCCCGTCATTTAAATTCGCATCCGTAAGAGTCACCTGAGTACAAGTGAGATTATCTTTCAACAACCAACCTCCGGTGGCAGGATCGGCATCGAACCTTACCCGGCTTAGAACACTCCCTCCAAAAGTAAGTGATTTGGTCCATACACTTCCGGCGAACGTGGTCGTGCTTGTACCGGCAACAAAAGACCCGCCTGAAATGGTGTAGTCGCCCGCCACGGAAATGGTACTGGTGTTGGCGTTGAAAGTTCCGCCCGAAACGCTGAAGGCGCTGGAGACAGTGATGGAATAGTTGTTCGCTGTGAAGGTCCCCAAAGTCAAAATGAAATTCTCAGTTAGCGTCAGGTCTCCGTTCATAGTAACTCCGGCATTCGCGCCGTTAATTGTGACGGAGGCGACATTAACGGTTCCTGTTGAGGTGACGGCGTGATTCACAATCGCATTGTCGCCGGCGATGGGAACAATTCCTCCACCCCACGTCGCGGTGTTGTGCCAATCTCCATCGACGGTAGAAGTGATATCGGCGGCGTTGAGATTAAAGGGTAGTAATAAAACTATAGCGGCAAATCCCGCTAAGAGGAGGGAACGAAGAATGGAGAAACGATTGAGAGCTTTGAATGTCGACATAACCGGTATGAATATAATGTAAACGTATTCCTAATACTTTCAATGAGAAGTTAGAGTTTACTTCAGGTTTAATTTTGAAGTAATTCGAGCTTAAAAATGAAAGCGATTTCTTGAAAAAAATATTCTGTTGAATGAAATATTGATGACAGGGAAAAGACTGAAAATAATGCATCTTTTGACTAGAATTTTATTATGGTAATTTCCGGATATGAAACTTGATTTTTCCCCCTTAAAAAAAGCGCTTTCGAGCCTGGATAAAGCCATTATACGGGCCAAAAAAGAGAAATCAGATGATGAGCTGAGAGACGCTGTTATTCAAAGATTTGAGTACACTTTTGAACTATGCTGGAAAATGCTTAAACGCCAACTTGAACAAGAATTTCCGACTCCATCGGAAATTGACCATTTTTCATACCGAGAACTCCTGCGAGAAGCGGCGGAGAGAGGCATAATTGAGGACGTCCAAAAATGGATGATTTACCGTGAATTCAGAAATCTCACATCGCATATTTATGATGAACGGAAAGCTCAACAAGTCTTTGCAGAAGCACTGAATTTCTATCTTGACGCGAACTCGCTACATCAAATACTGGAAAAAAGAAATTGTGATTGATCTTCCTTCAACTCAACTCGCAGAAGTTCAAAAAATTTTATTGGAATTCGTCCCCGACTATGAAGTCTGGGCCTTTGGTTCTCGCGTCAATGGCACCGCAAAAAAAACATCTGATCTTGATCTGGTCCTTCGCGGAAAATCACCTCTTCCTATAGCTCAAAAAGTCAACCTTAAAGAAGCCTTTGCTGAATCGACCCTTCCTATAAAAATTGATTTCGTGGAGTGGAATGACATAAATGAAACCTTCAAGACCAACATTACGGTCTCACACGAAATCATCCATTAAACTATCCAGTTATTTTTTTATATAGATTTGAATGGTCTCAGCCGCAGCAGAAAAAAGAAGGAGAAGCGAATAACTGGCGGCGGCTACCAAAACACAGGCCACCAAGGCGAGAAAAAAGTTAACGGGAAGCAAAAGAACAAACGCGAAAACCCCGGCAATAATCCCAGTCGTTGCTGAAAGTCGCCCTAAAAAATGGAACATGTCCATCAGTCGTCCCAAAGTCGTAAAGGCTGATAAGTTTAACTTTGAAGGAGCGGCCGCCTGTTGGAGGACGCTTCCGCAAGATCCGCAGTACCACATATTGAGTGGATTTTTCGCGTCACAATGGTCACAAAGTTTTGATTCCAATCCCTCCACATATCGCCTCTTAAAAATAATAAACCGTTCGGCGGTCCCGATTAAAATCCAAAGGGTGAGCCCAATTAAGGCCCCGCAAAATCCTTCCACCAAACGGGTCGCAGCCCATCCCGTTGGTTGAAATTCTTTGATCAGCGTGTAGTACATCACGTTTCCAAGCGCGCCGCCAATTCCACCGCCTAAAAATCCGCTAGCAGCCCCCGCGAAAATTTTCAAGGGCTTTCTTTCCCAAAGGGCGCTCGTTAATCCGATACACGCGCCG
>CAZJOE010000215.1:0-4289 GCA_964547555.1 uncultured Elusimicrobia bacterium
AGAAATATATCGGAAAAGAAGATTTTTGTTTTACCTATGGCGATGGCCTGGCTGATGTGAATGTGGCCGAGGTGGTTAAGTTTCATAAAAAACAGAATAATTTTGCCACCTTAACTTCCGTCCAACCGCCCGGTCGCTTCGGCGCTTTGAGCTTGGATGGCAATAAAATTTTGGAATTCAAAGAGAAGCCCTCGGACGGCGGATGGGTCAATGGTGGTTTTTTTGTTTTAAAGCCGAAGGTATTTGATTACCTGAAGGGAGACCAAACTTCATGGGAATCCGATGCGCTGGAGAAGTTGGCGAAAGACAAACAGCTCGCCGCCTTTCGGCACAAAGGGTTTTGGCGGCCCATGGATACGCTCCGGGATAAAAATTTTCTGGAAGACTTGTGGAGCTCCGGAAAGGCGCCTTGGAAGGTATGGACTTAAGTCGTTCCTTTTGGAAAGGAAAACGAGTTTTTATAACGGGACACACCGGTTTTAAAGGAGCCTGGCTTTCTCTTTGGCTTCAAAATCTGGGTGCCCGCCTCACCGGTTTATCTTTGGGGGCCCCGACTCATCCCAGCCTTTTTGAACTTCTCCGTCTGAAGAAGGGAATGGATTCCTATAAAGGAGATATTCGCCGGATCGCCGATGTGGAAAAAGCATTGAAGGCCTCAAAGCCTGAAATTGTTTTTCATTTAGCCGCTCAAGCCTTGGTTCGCCCGTCTTATCAGGATCCTCTCGGAACTTACGCCACGAATGTAATGGGAACTCTTAATTTATTGGAAGCTGTTCGTGAGCGAGGCGGTGTCCGGGTCATGGTGAACGTGACCAGCGATAAATGTTACGAGAACCGGGAATGGAACCGGGGATACCGGGAAGAAAATGCGATGGGAGGTTTTGATCCTTACAGCAGCAGCAAAGGCTGCTCGGAATTGGTGACGTCTGCTTACCGAAGATCTTATTTTTCCAACGGGCGCGGCGGTAAGTCTTTGGCGCTCGCTTCCGCGAGAGCGGGCAATGTGATTGGCGGAGGGGATTGGGCCCTTGATCGTTTGATCCCCGATCTCATCCGCGGAGTCATGGAGAAAAAATCGGTTTCTCTTCGCAATCCCAAATCGGTCCGGCCTTGGCAACATGTTTTGGAACCCCTCTCCGGTTATTTGATCCTTGCGGAACATTTATGGAAAAAAGGGAAAAACTTTGCGGAAGCTTGGAATTTTGGACCTTCCATGAAAGAAACCATTTCCGTTCAAGGAGTCGTGAAAGAAGCGTCGAAATATTTCGAGGACCGTCTGGATGTCCGCATTAAGAAAGAAAACAACCTTCATGAGGCCCGACTTCTAAAACTTGATTGTTCGAAATCTCATCACCGGCTTAAATGGCGCCCCAAATTTTCCGCGAAAGAAGCGGTGGGCTGGACCATGGCGTGGTACAAAGAATATCTGGAAGGCGACGGGGACCTGAAGGGATTTACAGAAAACCAAATCGCCGCCTATGAAAAGCGGGGGGCTCTCGTATGAGCGCCTGTCGATTTTGCGGCGACCAGTTAAGCCTCACTTTTGTTGATTTAGGTCTCTCGCCTTTATCGAATTCTTTTTTAAACGCTTCCCAACTCCAGGCGCAGGAGCCGGTCTTTCCGCTTCATGTTTTTGTCTGCGGGTCTTGTTTTCTTGTGCAGTTGGAAGAGTTTGAATCGCCGCAAAATATTTTCTCAGACTATGCCTATTTCTCGTCTTTTTCAGATGCCTGGCTTCAGCATGCCAAGGGGTATGTGGAGGAGATGACCGTGCGTTTTAAAATTTCCTCGTCCCACCGGGTGATAGAAATTGCCAGTAATGATGGGTATCTCCTCCAGTACTTTAAAGAAAAGAACGTACCGGTTTTGGGAATCGAGCCGGCCGCCAATGTTGCCGACGTGGCGAAGAAGAAGGGAATTCCAACTCTCGTCAAATTTTTTGGAGTAGAGACCGCCCAGGAGTTGCGATCAAAAGGGGAAACCGCCGATTTGTTATTGGGAAACAATGTGTTGGCCCATGTTCCTGATATTAATGACTTTGTGGCGGGCCTTAAGTTAGCGCTTAAACCCTCTGGTGTGATCACGATGGAGTTTCCGCATCTTTTGAAGCTTATCGAGCTCAACCAGTTCGATACCATTTATCATGAACATTTTTCCTATCTGGCCTTTTTTGTGGTTGAGAAGATATTCGCCAAGCACGGACTTGTCCTTTTTGACGTGGAGGAACTTTCCACGCATGGAGGATCCTTGCGAATTTTTGCGCGGCATACTGAAAATAAATCTTTGGAAATAAGTGAAAGAGTTGAACTGATGAAAAAGAAAGAAAAAGCGGCGGGGTTGGATCAAATTGAATCTTATTTCTCATTTCAGAAGAAAGCGGACAAGGCCAGGACTGGCCTGCTGGATTTCTTAACCCGCTGCAAAAAAGATGGAAAGCAGGTGGTTGGTTATGGCGCGCCTGCCAAGGGAAACACGCTTCTTAACTTCTGCGGCATCCGAGCGGACCACCTTCCCTATACAGTGGACCGCAGCCCTTATAAACAGGGCCGGTTTCTTCCGGGAACGCACATTCCCATTTACTCTCCGGAAAAAATAAAAGAAAGCAAACCTGATTATCTTTTGATTCTTCCTTGGAACCTCAAGGAGGAGATTATGAGCCAGATGTCCTCAATCCGTGAGTGGGGCGGAGAATTCGTTGTCCCGATCCCAGCCCTAGAAGTGCTATGAAATTTTCAGAATTGGAACTAAAGGGCGCTTATCTTATTGAGCCTGAGTTAAAAAAAGACGAGAGAGGCTTTTTTGCGAGGACGTGGGACCGCGCTGAATTTGCCGTTCAGGGGCTTGAAACCGATTTGGCCCAGTTCAGCGTTTCTTTCAATAAAAAGCGGGGGACGCTTCGCGGCTTGCATTATCAAGAAGCCCCCCACGAAGAAGCAAAGCTGGTCCGCTGCACGATGGGAATTATTTACGATGTGATTGTGGATATTCGGCCCGCTTCTCCCACTTTTAAAAAATGGCTGGCTTTTGAATTGTCGGCCGAAAATCGAAAAATGATTTATGCGCCGAAAGGCTTTGCCCATGGATTTCAATCATTGGCAGACAACACGGAAGTTTTTTATCAGATTTCTGAAATATATATGCCCGAGAGCGCCAAGGGACTTCGGTGGAATGATCCGGTTTTAAGTGTTTCCTGGCCATTGCCTTCACCCATCCTTTCAGAACGCGACCAATCCTTCCCCAATTTTAAAGTATGACGTCCCTCAAAGAACTTTACCGCGCCGAATCATTGCCGGTGTTTCAAAACCGAATGTTTGAATCTTCTGAAGAAGCCAAGAATTGTGTGAAAGGGGACGTGGTTCTCGTTCAAGATCTCCAAACGGGATTAATCTTCAATAACTCTTTTCGGCCCGAGTTGATGGAATACGACTCTCACTATCAGAATGAGCAGGCGGTCAGTTCCATTTTCCAGGCGCATTTGCGGGATATTTCGGAGCTCATTAAAAAACATTTCCAAGGCAAGTCTCTTATTGAAGTCGGATGTGGCAAGGGATATTTCCTCGAGCATCTCCAAAGTTTAGGCTTTGATATCACGGGTCTCGATCCCACCTACGAAGGTAAAAATCCTCGGGTGATTAAAAAATATTTTAGTCCAGGACTGGGGCACCGTGCCGACGGGATTATTCTTCGGCATGTTCTTGAACATGTTCAAGATCCTACCACCTTCCTGCGTCATCTCCGGGAGTCGAACCAAGGCGGAGGAAAAATTTACATCGAAGTTCCTTGCCTGGATTGGATTGTCACGCACCGGGCCTGGTTCGATATTTTTTATGAACATGTAAACTACTTTCGTTTGGGTGATTTTAATCGGCTCTTCGGACGCGTTTATGAATCGGGCCATACTTTTCAGGGCCAGTATCTCTATGTGGTGGCGGACCTTGGATCTGTTCAAGAGTCCCGGTATGATGCCGCTGACGAATTTAAGTTTCCTCCTGACTTGCTCGGCACAGTGGCCGGATATGCTGATAGAATTATCGCCCAATCCAAATCCCACCGCGCCTGTGCTATTTGGGGAGGCGCTTCAAAAGGGGTTATCTTCGCTTTGTTTTTGCAGCGGGCCGGCGCTCAGGTTGAATTTGTGATCGACATCAATCCCGCGAAGCAGGGGAAATACCTGGCCGCGAGTGGCCTGGGCGACGCCACGAGCTGCGACACGCTGGCGGTGAACTGCCGGTTGTTCCGGCTTTCCGGATCGCTCGCGTCGAAGTACGGGGCGTTGTACTGGAGACTGG
>CAZJOE010000216.1:0-4286 GCA_964547555.1 uncultured Elusimicrobia bacterium
AGCCGCGTTTACCGACGCGCAGCGGCGGGAAACGTCGGCCTTCACCCGCTGGTTAGGCGGCGTCATACCGGCCCTCCCCTGAGAATAAAAATGATGCCTGTATAAATTGCGTATGCGCCACCTAGAACCGCAACGATAGATAATAGTTTACCCTGCCACCGCATGCTCTCTGGAATTCGGTTTCCCGAAGAACCGCCCCATATTCCCGCTGCTACAAAAGAAAGGCCAATCAAGATTAATACGCCGCTGCTGGCTGGTGTACCTTCCCACCCTCTGCCTCGCGGACGGCCTTCACTAAGCGCCATCAGGGGTTGCGCCAGTGAAAGAAGGATTGATGAAATAAAGATTCTCATCGCTAAGCCGCCTAACGGATTGAATTCAGCCGCGTTTGACGACGCGCCAGCGGCGGGAAACGTCGGATGCAATGATTTGTTATACAACCCACTCAACCGATCACCATTTATTCTCAGTGAGCGACTCAACATTTATAGTTTTCTTCTCATGCCTGAGAACTTCATAATTTTCCGACAGGTTGCACCCTGTACTGACTTCAATTGAATACTCTAACTCAGAGTTGGATTTCCACTTCAGATTTTCAACAGAGGATAATATGCCTTTTTCATAATTCTGGGGGAATGAAAAAACTTTTACCTTTTTTTGATTTAGGTTTATCAGCCCAGGAACAACATGGCTGTGACATGGGGCCGAGTGTGAACCCATCATGTAGGCTAAATATTCTTTTGTGGGAGATAAAACGGCTCCACTAGGACCCGACCCTTCATCCATTCCAATTCTTACACATCCGCCATCCTTTCTGTTAGCTCGATAAAACCCCCAGTGCTTATTACTTCCCGCATCAGACGCAACGGCAAAATAAATCATACTCCCATCCAGATTCAAGAACATTGCTGAATAATATGACGGGTCTTCTGATCCGAAATATTTCAGTTCTGGTGAATTGTCCGTCTGCTTGATTGTGACCGTCCCACCACCACACTGGAATGAAGACAACAGGGAACTATTTGCATCCACGGCTATCGCATCTCGATAGGAAAAAATTACGAGACCCAAAAACAATATTAATTGTCGTCTATTTAATTTCATAGCTTGGGTTGTATAACGTACCAGGCTCACTGGCGCGAAGCGTCCAGTGCAGCCGATGGTTCGGCGGCACACCAACCACTATTTAAACTCACAGTCGACACATTCAAATTTAATTCTTTTAAGACGTCCCTTTGAAAATGAATAGATATGTTGGGTTCCAGTTACACATGATTCGAAGATAACCGTTTCCAACGATTTCCATTTACTAACTGGATACGATTCAAAAAACAAGCTAAAGAAATCCGATTGCTTCATCCCAACGTGAAGTCCATTTGAGAATCGGAGAGTTGAATCGTTTACCTCACCATTTACTAAATAAGAATTAATTGGACCTTCATCATCAGGATTGTGGAAAACCAAAGTTAAATGATTCACGCCACTTTGCAGTGAGTAAAGAGTGATGCCATCTCGTTTCCGATCAGGGGTCACGATAAAACCTTTAAGTGCGCTCGAGCTCAAGTCTGCAACGCTATTCAATTTACCGAATGGAAAATAAACGAAATTACCGCAGGATACGACCGTGAGTTCTTTCTTAGATTCATTTGCGATTGAATGAAAGTCAAACTCCGGGTTAGCAGCAACCTGCCCTTCAGCAATACCAATACCTTGTAGCAGCAGGACCATAATGAGAGCCGAAAACAATTTCATTGTGCCGCCGAACATGTATTGACCAACAATTCCGTTGGTGATCCGAATTCTCTGAATTTTAAATATTGCTTGAAATTGAATGATTTTCATTTGGATATCAATATCCTCCAGGATATCAAACATTTTTGTTGGACCCATACTCTCTTACCAATCCGACTCGCAAAGGGAAATCAGACGCTCCAGCTCTTCCCGGGTTAGTTTTCCCTCTTCCCTCCAGCGTTGGAGGCGTTTTAAGAGCGCTTTTCTTTCGCGGGGGTTCATCACGGGGTGGTCTTCAATCACCGTTGGATCTTCCGCTTCTTGAACGAAACCGAATTTCCAAAGGGCAATATTAATGGCCAAAAGTATGGCGATGATCCCGCAAAGAACCCAGATGGTCACTCACACCCCCCCTAAAAGTTAATAAACATGCAAAGCCAAAGATGCGATGGCGGCCAGGCGGCCTAAGAGCAAATCATCTTCTTCATCAAATTTCTGACCGCCGGAGCGCCAGGCGATAATGGCCCCTTCCGTTTTATTTTGCCAGGCCAAGGGTTTAGATAATTCCACGGCCGACGACACCGCCACCAGCTTCTCCATGTCCGCCCATTCCCGGCGGGGATGAGACGTCGCCACATCGGGAACAACCCCCGCTAAGAATTTTGTGGCCAAAAAAGGAGGGAGAACCACTTGGCTTGAAATGACGGACGTGGGAAGCGCCACACCGGCTGCGATGGTCATCGTGAGGCCTTCGGTTGTCTTGGTGAGAGGCCCGCACACGAGCCCGCTTACGTTCACACATTCGGAATATATCTTCGCCATCAATGAATACACTTGGATCTTGGAAAAATTCTTGCTGATCAAAATTTTCAAAAAATGATCGGCCACTTTTTCTTTTTCCCCGTGAGATTCAACGCGGTCGGCCGCCAAGGATTTCTCGGTGGCGCCGCCCACCATGCGGCCGATCATCATCAAATGGCCGAGGGTGGCGCGGTCGAACAAGCAAACGTCGTTGTAATAGGCGCAAAGGATGCCGAGGGGTTTGTGGACCCCCATCAACGGGACCGCGACCAAGGAAATAAAATTGTGCTTTTTCATGAGCGCCGAGAACCAGGGCGGCACATCCGGGTCCTTGGCCATATCCACGATCGCCAGCGCTTCTTTCTCACGAAACGCCATATCCAATGGAGAGGGCTCTGTTGCGGATTCGGCATTGGCCTTATTGAACTCTTCATCAAACTTAGGGCCCATCCCATACGAGACAAGGGATTTTAAGATCCCCCCATCCGTTATTTTTAGCAGATGGCCTTTGTCCGATTTTACGGTGCGGAAAAATATTTCAAGGAAACGAATATTGCCGGGATCGGAAGGGGATGTTTGTTTGGAAAGGAAACCGTTGAGAGCGGAAAGAAACTCTTCGAGGTCAGGCTGAAGCGCGGAGAAAGAGGGGCCTTCGTTGGCAGCCAATTTATTATTTTTTTCTAGAGGCTTTTTCTATCGCATCCAAAGGATTTTTAACAATGCTGAGAAAATCTTTGAAAGCCCCGGCGACGGCTTTGGACTTCGTTTTTCCGTCCGTTAATTTGACGCCCAGTTCCCAACCCGAGCTGGACGTGCGTTTCGCCCATTGGACCTGTCCATTGATAAAAGGAGATCCGTCATCGTCATAAAACAAATCTTGAATTTTAACTTTGGTGCCTTTTTTAAAGTCGATGTCTTCAAAGCGGAGGGGTTGAGAATTTCCGGGAACGCCGTCAGTTGAAACGCGAGACACGTTTAATCCTTTGGTGACTTCCAGTTTGATGCCGTCTTCATTCACGTCCTTGGCCCACATCTCGAGTTCAAAAACCTGATCGGAAAATTTGGGAACGGAGCAACGTACCAACACCGCGACTTGCCATCGCTGCTTCTTTCTTCTGTTTTTTCCGCTTTTCATTTGGCTCTCCTTGCCCGATTAGATTGTGATCCGTCGTTGATTGGTTCGGAATCCTATCATAGATGAAATAGAAGCGGGAGTCCTTGAAGAAAGGCCTGTAACTTTTAAGCGTCCAAGGACAGGTACGCGTCTACAACGTCTTTATCGAATTTACTCCCGCTTCCTTCCGCAGCCAGGCGGGCTGCCTGGGCGTCGTATTCCTCTCCCACCAAACCGTTCATACGAAGTTCTTCGAGATGTTCCACAAGACAAATAATTCGTGAGGCCAAGGGAATATCCGTGCCCACCAACCCATCCGGATGGCCCCCCCCGTCTACGTACTCGTGATGATGGCGGATAATCGGAGCAACGGATGAAAGCAAACGGATTCCTTTGACCAATTCGCAGCCCACCAGCGGATGTAGTTTCTCCGGCGTTCGTTCCATCGTTTTATTCAAAACGCTCGGCAAATAACGGAGGTCGTGGACCGCCACCATTCCCAAATCGTGAAGCAACGCGCCGTAATAAAGGTCTTTGTATTCGACTCCTTCCAATCCCATGACCCGACCGATGCGGCAGGATAGTTCCGCCACGCGGTAAGAATGGCCCGTCAGTCGCGTGTCCGCCCCTTCAATGGCGG
>CAZJOE010000217.1:0-4285 GCA_964547555.1 uncultured Elusimicrobia bacterium
AGTTCCGTGAAAATCTCGAAAGATTTATGGCACGGGAGGATGTCCGCCCCGAGACCAAAAAAAAGATCTGTTTCGAGAATCCAAAACGCATGTATCCGTTGGCGGTTCCTTAGAGGATCTCATAGAGTGACTGGGTGGAAGATGATACGTTTCCGCTTCTTAGACACGTTGCTGTGTTAATTTCTCTCTGGGACAATTTTATGATCAAAAATCCATTTTCTGTTTTCTGGATACCGGGGCAATATTAAGGTGAGCCGGAAATTCGTGTGGTGACTGTTGTATCCTAATATTAGTTCCAAAAATGTTATGTGACGCCATGACATTGACCCACCACAATGGGAACATTTTAAAAAGCGTTGATATAGGGAGAGGAAATGAATGCTATAAGACATATAGCGACTTGTACAAACAACAATCGCCGGATAGGCCGCTTTTATCGGCTTATATTTGGTGTCGAGGAACTCTGGAACGATAGGCAAAACAGTCCCTATTCCTTCTACATCAGCGACGGATTCATAAATATGAACTGCTTACTGGTCCATCCGGGCATGAAGCGAAATCCGGGTGTTGGCCTGGAGCATTTCGGTTTTTACGTGAATGACTTGGAGGAAACGGTAAAGAAACTTCTTGCCTTTAAGTCCTCGACAAAGATCGAGGATAGCCCGCGGGATGGACGCTATGAGGACAAACGTTTCCATGATCCAGAAGGAAATCGCCTAGAGATCGCCACCAATCCTTGGGGCACAGAGGGGGTTAAAAGGATTCCCGGGATTCGCCACATCGCCATTCATGCGAAGGACCCTGAACGACTCGCTGACTTCTACAACTCTGTCTTTGCCATGAAAGAAGTAGGTAAGACGATGACGAAAGACACCGATTCGACGGTGCTCTATCTGTCGGATGGCGCATTCAGTCTCTCTCTCATCAAGAATGCGCCGGTCACTACGTTCGGAATCCAGCTTATCGGGATACACGTCGAGAGTATAGAAGCGATAGAAGAGAAACTGAAAAAGTCTCCACCATTCCTTTATGAAGGTGAGCAAGCGGTGGAAGTCATCCGAAGATCTAAACCAGGCCCGTTCAAACGCTGTTACCTACGTGATCCAGACGGTAACCACGTTGATCTTTCCGAAGAGGGATGGCCTGTGTAAGTTGCTGCACAAGCAAGAGTCTAATGTTGGTCGCTAATTGCCTCAACTCATCCACTGTCTAGCTGGAGATTTGCAATGACGATAATTCGCTACTTTTTTGCTTCGGCAATATTTGTGGTTGTCACTTTAGTTACCGAAGTCTGGGGGAGGGATGTTTTTAGAATCTCTCATAGCGCTATCAGCGTTTCCCAGGGACTGCTTTGGGTCGTGCAAGATGCCGGAATTTTTCAAAAGTACAACTTGGAGCCACAAATTGTATACATCGCTGGCGCCCCACCCAATATCGCCGCGCTATTATCGGGAGACCTAGACTTTACGATCTTTGCTGGCCCCGCTTCGGTAGCAGCGACAGTTGAAGGAGCCGACGTGCGGGTATTGATGAGCTTTCTAAACACGATGGATCACACCTTTTTTGCCATTCCAGTCGTCAAGAATCCGGCTGACCTTAGAAACAAGAGAATTGGAATATCACGTCCCGGGTCTGCTGACGACTACGGCGTACGTATCCTATTGCGCAAGTGGAACTTGGATCCCGACAAGGATGTTGCCTTGCTTACAGTCGGCGGCCAGCCGACTCGTCTCTCCGCAATACAGGCAGGCCGCATTGATGCGTCGATCTTCCAATTGCCAACCACTGCGCATGCAAGAAAAGCGGGACTAAAGGAGCTTGCCTTCCTAGGTGACCTTGGATTCGATTATTTGGGAACTAGCGTTGTCGCCACGCAAAATATGATTCAAAAGAGACCGGACTTCGTTCAGCGCATTGTCAAAGCTTTTGTTGAAGGCATTGCTTACTTGAAGACAAACAAGGAGGCGAGCATAAGATCGATTTCTAAATTCACCAAACTGACCGACCGAGCGGTCCTCGACGAGGCCTACAATACATACGCTCTTAAGCTTTTGCCGCAGATTCCGTATCCTTCCAGTAAAGGAATTGAAGCAATTTTGGAGGATTTGGGCAAAAAAAATCCCAAGGCAAGGACCGCTGATTCGGCAAAGTTTATTGAAACAAGATTTCTTAAGGAGCTTGAAGCCTCTGGCTTTATCGCGGATCTGTACCGGAAATAGATATCGGCAGCCGCAGTGGAGAGGCTATCAAGGTCGACATTAAAGTTGATTAAAAGGTGTAATGTTAAGTTTTCCGCAAAGATCCAGGATTTTGAAGTTGCGATTTAGATTCCTCGCTTGCACCACAGTATTCCGTCAGGTGCCTTAAGACAAAGAGTAACAATGAGATTTTGTAGGAGATAGACGATCATGCTCTCAAATCAAGAGAACGAAGTGCTTAAGCTCATTGATGACAGGGAGCTTGTCGACCTAGCACTTGCGATGGGGAACATCACCGCGCCTTCGGGCCATGAGCAGCCCATGGCCAACCTCGTTCTCGAATGGCTAAAAGAAAACGGTTTTGATAATTCGTACCAGCAGCAAGTTGCAGAGGGGCGCGCGAATACCATCGCAATTCTCAAAGGTCAGGGTGGCGGCAAGAGTCTGATTTTCAATAGCCACATGGATTCGGAGCAGGGAATGCCGGTTCGCTTCGGGCAGGAACTGTCCCCCGGTCCAAAAGCCTGGCTGGACGAAAAGGGAAGAATCTTTGGTCAGGCGGTTCAGAATGATCGTGGACCGATGGCGGCTTTCATGATTGCCACTAAAGCGATCAAAAATAGAGAGGTGGCAATCCGCGGCGATATTATCATGACCATGGTTGTGGGCGAAATCGGCATGGGACCGGTGGACGAATTCTGTGGGCCTAAATATATCGGCAAAGGGTACGGAAGCCGGCACGCTGTGGCACATGGAATTACAGCGGATTACGCCCTTGTGGCTGAGACCACAGACTTCGGGGTGACCTGGATCGAGGCTGGAGCCGCCTATTTCAAAGTAACGCTCACAGGACGGGGAACTTACACACCCCGCTTGCCCGATCGCGGGGCAATTAGAGATAACCCAAATGCCATCATCAAGATGATGGCCGTTATACAGGCGATCGAAAAATGGGCAGTAGAGTACGAGAAAAAGTACACCCTGGAATATCCTGTGGGAAGGATGATTCCCAAGGTAAGTATCGGGGCAATCCGCGGTGGCGCTCCTTATAAGCCCAGCACGACCGCCGATAGTTGCAGTATTTACATCGATGTCCGTGTCCCGCCACCAGTAGATTTTATTCAAGTGGAACGAGAACTCAAAGACGTAGTCTTTTCGCAAGGACTGGGTGGCGAGGTCCAGTGTTTCATGTCGCGTAAAGGCTACGAGGGAAAGAATGTCGAGCCTCTGGTAGATTCGATTAAAGTCGCATACCAAAAAATAAGGGGAGTCGAACCTCCACCCATTGATACACCTGAGACCAGCATGTGGCGCGATATTAATATCTTTAATGAGGTTGGGATTCCCGCGGCGACCTTTGGCATGCCGCGCAAAAGCGCTCCTGATGTCGCTCAAAAATTCGTCGAGGTGCGAGATATCGTAGACGCAGCGAAGATGTATGCGCTGGTGGCGTTGGAGATCTGCACATAATGTTTGCACCTTTGTGATGTTCGGTTTATGAGTTTCGGAGTTTGGATGCGGAGGTGCGCTTAATTTAAAGCCAAGAAAATCCGCTCCCCGGTCGGAAAATCATAGCTCTTACGTCGGCAGAAAATCAAATCGCAAAAAGTCGTAGCAACGTCAATCTGACAGGTTAACAGTAAGGTAATAATGTCATGGTAGCAGCTCAGGTTGAGTTTCCATGGAAGAAAGCGGGCCATAGCGGAACCCTTCCTTCTTGCCGTGCGTTCGATATAAGTCAAATGCGTGCGTTGTTTTGGAGTCGAAGGCTACGATTTTCACGGGCTTGTGGAAAAACTCTACCGCGCCATCGAAAAGTACACGTACATCAATCCACTTTGTTGGCGTGAGAGCGAAAGGGCGAGGTCTTGGGGATCTGAAAGACCTGCCGTTAGCCCCTGTCATAATCACTTTGCTACTACAAGCACCGGAAATTGGCATTGACGTGATCATTTCGGGGGCGTATCGTCCACGAAGTCCATCACGTTTCTACTAACAGCAGTTACAGGAGGTTAACATGTCCGAGATCAGACATATGGCCAATTGCACCAATAACAACCGCCGCCTTGCCAGGTTTTACCAGCTGA
>CAZJOE010000218.1:0-4249 GCA_964547555.1 uncultured Elusimicrobia bacterium
TATGAAAAGTCGGATTTTATTCATGCGCTCATTGTACATATTTTTCAATTTTTCCCCGTCACAAAATTAACCAATTTGTTCGGCACGTAAATGACCCGCCCGCCAGAAACATCGATTCCCCTTTCTTTAAGAGAAAGGGTAGCGGCGCTTTTAACTTCATCTTCTTTCGATTGGGCGGGAACCGTGACCTTATCACGAACCTTGCCGTTGACCTGAACGACAATCTCAATGCTTTTGGCCGCCAACTTTGATTCATCCAGCGTCGGCCATGGCTGAGTAACCAACAAATCCTTATGACCCATCAAATGCCAAATCTCTTCACAAATATGCGGCGCGAAAGGTTGGAGCAAATGAACCACTGTTTCGACGGCGCGTTTAGAACCGTCGTCGCCCAAACCGGGATACAGATAGATTGAGTTCACCAGTTCCATGATGCGGGAAATGGCCGTGTTAAATCCAAATTCTTTCTCGATGTCGTTGGTAACGTGCTTGATGGCGATGTTCCGCTGCCGCTCCAACTCTTCTGCCGTTACTTTCTTACTACCTTCGTCGAGATTTCTCTTAAGGGCGGAGTTGTCATCTTTGTCGATAAACACCTGGGCTGCGCGCCACACGCGATTGATAAACCGCCAAATCCCTTCAACTTGGTTATCGGACCATTCCAACTGCTGAGTTGGAGGCGCTGCGAACAAGATAAATAAACGGCAGGTATCAGCGCCGTAACGACTGATTACGTCGGTTGGATCCACCACATTGCCTTTTGATTTGGACATGGCGGTTCCGCCCAATGTCACCATTCCCTGCGTGAGCAACGAAGTGAAAGGTTCATCAGAAGAAACAAGTTTGAGATCTCTCAAAACTTTATGGAAGAAGCGTGAATAAATAAGGTGCATGCACGCATGTTCAATTCCTCCCACGTATTGGGTGACGGGGATCCAAGTATTCGCTTTTGATGGATCGATGGGGGCCTGCGTGTTCTTGGGATCCGTGTATCGAGCGTAATACCAAGATGAATCCACAAAGGTATCCATCGTGTCGGTTTCACGTTGAGCGGGATTCTGGCAAGTGGGGCAAGTGACATTGACCCAATCTTTCACTTGAGTTAAAGGCGACGCACCGGTTCCGGTGAATTTCACATTCTCCGGCAGTTTCACAGGCAATTGATCATAGGGAACAGGAACCGCGCCACAGGTATCACAGAAAACAATTGGAATAGGAGTTCCCCAATACCGCTGGCGAGACAACAACCAATCTCGCAACTTATAAGTCATGGTTGGTTCGCCCAACCCTTTTTTCTTTAAATCTTCACCAATTTTCTTTTTGGATTGATCTGTGGAGAGACCGTCATAAACTCCTGAGTTCATCAGGATGCCGTCTTCGGTGTAAGCTTTCTGAAGGATATCTGGAGCCGGACCTTCGGCAGGACGAATGACTTGGATGATGGGAATTTTAAATTTGGTGGCAAAGGCGAAGTCGCGGTCGTCGTGAGCAGGAACCGCCATAATGGCGCCGGTTCCGTAATCGGTCAGCACGTAATCGGCGATCCATACCGGAATCTTCTTTCCATTAACGGGATTCACGGCATAAGCGCCGGTGAACACGCCCGTCTTTTCTCGCTCAGCGGACGTTCGGTCAAACTTCCCCATCTTCTTGGCTTGCTCGCGATATGCATCCACATCTTTTTCCTGAGCTTGAGTCGTGAGTTTCTCAACCAAAGGATGTTCAGGAGCAAGAACCATAAAGGTTGCTCCGTAAAGAGTATCGGGACGGGTGGTGAAGACCCGGATCTTGTCTTCGCCGGTGGAGAAATCAACGAAAGCCCCTTCGGAAGGACCGATCCAATTACGCTGCATCGTGATCACTTGCTCGGGCCAACCCTTGTTGTCTTTCTGCGGGGCCAATTGTTTATGACCTTCGATCAACTCTCCGGCATAGTCAGTGATCTTAAAAAACCATTGGGACAATTCTTTTTGAATGACTTCCGTTTCGCATCTCCAACATCTGCCGTCATGAACTTGTTCATTCGCGAGAACGGTGGCGTCTTTGGGACACCAATTCACCGGAGCTTTTTTCCGGTAAACCAAACCTTTCTCAACCATCTTTATGAAAAGCCATTGGTTCCAGCGGTAATAATCAGGATGACAGGTCGCCACTTCACGGTCCCAGTCATAGGAAATAGCGAGCGTTTTTAACTGCTCACGCATGTGGGCGATATTGGCCCAAGTCCAGGTCCCAGGATCGGTGTTATTTTTAATGGCGGCGTTTTCGGCAGGGAGACCAAAAGAATCCCACCCGATGGGATGAAGAACGGAAAAACCCTTGCGGCGGTGATACCGAGCAAAAATATCACCAATGGTGTAATTGCGGACATGGCCCATATGCAGGTTCCCCGAGGGATAAGGAAACATGACCAAAATAAAATAAGGAGGCTTGTCTTTGGTCGGCTCCGGCGCAGCATCAACCTTCTTCTCCGCCCAAACTTTCTGCCACCGCTCCTCGATGTCTTTTACGTTGTAGGATCCCATAAATCTTTTATAGCAAATACCTCAGGGGAGTTTTAAGTAGAGAAAATACTCTTGGTTCCCCTTTGGTCCTTTTAATTTTGAGGGAGAGATTCCTTCCAGAATAAGCCCTGCTTCCTGAGCTACCTTCACGACTTCATCCACCGCTTCTTTCTGATGTTCTTCGGAACGAACCACCCCTTTCTTAAGTTTCTGCGGTCCCACTTCGAACTGCGGCTTCACCATGGCCAAGATCACTCCAGGCGTAGTTAAAAGAGTGGCGGTGTGTTGAAGGACGCGTTTAATTGAAATAAAGGAAACGTCGATCACAGCCAAAGTAGGTTGAGGAAAAAATTCGGTTGGGGTGCATTCTAAAATGTGGCGCTCTTCCATGGAACGGACGCGGGGATCTTGTTTCATTTTTTCATCTAACTGAGCGCGGCCCACATCCACGGCGAAGACCTGCACAGCGCCATTCTGTAGTAAACAATCGGTGAATCCTCCCGTCGAAGATCCCACGTCCAAACATACCAAGCCTTTAGGTGATACATTGAAATCTTCCAGCGCCCCTTCCAGCTTAAATCCACCACGGGAAACATATTTTTCTGGAGCGATCAGTTCGACGGTTTTAAAAACGGAAATGGGCGTTCCCACTTTTTGAACAACAAGGCCATCCACCTTTACTTGGCCGGCCAGAATCAACGCCTGAGCTTTTGACCGTGAAGAGGCGAGTCCCTTGTTAAGGAGATATTCATCCAACCTGACTTTTTTGGGAGATGCGGGAGAAATGGCGGAAGGAACTAATTCAGAGATTTTTGAACCGACCAGGTTCCGTTGTGGATACGCCTAAGGCTTTCGGTCAAAGCGGGAGCGTCCAATCCCACCAACTTGCGAAGCTGTGACTGGCTGCCTTGCTCGATAAATTTGTCGGAGATCCCAATCGACTTAACGTCAAAAGGAAGTCCTTCCAAAACTTCTTTGATCGCGCTTCCAAAACCGCCGGCCAAAACATTTTCTTCAACCGTCACGATGGCGCGGATTCCCTGAATGGACTCAAGCAACCAGTTTTTATCGATCGGTTTAATGAAGCGAGCATTGATCACTTTAATGGAAACACCTTCTTTCTCTAATGTGGCAGCGGCATCAAGTGACGCTTGAACCGGGTGACCTGCCGCAAGAACCACGACATCATGGCCCTCCCGAAGAATTTCACCCTTGCCCCAAGGAAGAAGGTGGAAAGTTGTGTCGAGTGCCGCGCCAACACCAGAACCGCGCGGATAACGAATGGCCACAGGACCTTGCTTGTGATTGAGCGCCGTCTTCATCATATGCTGAAGTTCATTCTCATCTTTGGGAGCCATGACCGTGATGTTCGGAAACATTCTTAAGTAGGAAAGATCAAATACGCCATGGTGCGTGGCTCCGTCATCACCGACCAAACCGGCGCGGTCCAAACAGAACACCACCGGAAGTTTCTGTAAGCAAACGTCATGTTCAATTTGATCAAAAGCGCGCTGTAAAAAAGTGGAGTAGATGGCGACCACGGGTTTAATTCCCCCGCAAGCAAGGCCGGCCGCGAATGTCACCGCATGTTGTTCACCCAATCCCACGTCGAAATAGCGACCGGGAATTTCATCTCGGAATTGATCCAAGCCTGTGCCTTCCGGCATGGCGGCTGTAATCGCAACGATGTCCGTATCTTCTTTGGCCAATTTAACCAAGGACTGGCCAAAAACTTTCGTATATGT
>CAZJOE010000219.1:0-4226 GCA_964547555.1 uncultured Elusimicrobia bacterium
CCCCCATCTTGCCTGAAGACTTGATGGGTTCTGTCATCCGAGAGCTGGTCAACCGCTCAAAACTGGACCCCTCTACCGTCGACGGAGTCATGGTGGGATGGGTCGGACAAGGGTCCCACGCCCCTAACGTGGCCCGTATCGCCGCTCTTAAAGCCGGACGCCTCCCTGAAAAAGCCCACTGCATGACTGTCCAAGCCAATTGCGTTTCCGGCCTCGAATCCATCTGTACCGCGGCCCGGCATATCATTCTCGGAGAAGGCGAGGTCTATATCGCGGGGGGGACGGAGTCGATGTCCAATTTCCCTTACGCGGTCCGGGGTCCCCGCTCCGCCAAATCCCTTCGATCGCTTCAAAGTCTTAAAGACAATTGGGCCCACGTATGGAACGATCCCGAAGTTGAAATTACGGACACCATGGAAGAAGGTCTCAACGACCCTGTCAAACACATCAACATGGCCGCCACCGCCGAGGTTTGTGCCCAAATGTTCGGTATCACGCGCGAAGAGCAAGACAAATATGCCTATGAAACTTTTAAACGCTGTTATGAATCACAGCTTTCCGGATTTTATAAGTCCCACGTCATGGCGGTAAAAACAGATGGACTAACCGTTTTAGAGCAGGATGAGTACGTGATGCTCCGCAAAAGTCTGGTCCAAAAACCGGAGATGATTTCTAAAGCTCCGGTTCTTTTTGACTCGGAAGGGTTCACGCTAAAAGAATTTTATGAGAAATTTGGCGAGTATATAGAAGGAAAGGAATATTCTCCCGAAGCCAAAGCGAGCGTCACCCTTTTCAATGCCTGCGCCCGGTCTGACGGAGCGGCGGCCGTGATCGTAACCACTTATGAGAGAGCCAAAAAACTGGGGTTGGAAATTTTAGGGGAGATCAAATCGTGGTCTTATTATGGAATCAATCCCGCCCACATGGGGATTTCACCCGTCTATGCGTCGCAAAACGCTCTGGAGCGGGGCAACATCAAATTTTCGGATTTGGACAATATCGAACTTCATGAAGCCTTTGCCGCCACTTGCCTTTCGATCTTCAAAGTCGGCAAAGAAAAGTTTGGCCACGACTGGGTCAAACATTGGGAAGGCAAAACATTGAATCCCCATGGCGGTTCCATTCCGATCGGTCACCCCTTGGCCGCCACCGGAACCCGCATCGTCCTCAACCTCCTCTACGCCATGAAAGAAAACCCCCATTCCAAACTAGGCCTCGCCACCGCCTGCGCCGCCGGAGGCCTGGGCGGCGCGATGATCATCGAAAAAGTTTCCTAAAAAACGTTTCCTAAAAAGAAGCCCCCGCGCATCCCCCCACCCCTGACCCCTCCCCTGTTAGGGGAGTGGAACCGAAAAAAAGAAAAAGGGAACCGAAGACTCAGCAAATTTTAGTTCCCTTCCCCGAACCGGGGAAGGGCCAGGGATGGGGGGCGACCAGGGCGATGGTTTTCTAACCGCGCGGATGAAATGTTTTATGGGCTGACTTTAGGTGGGAACGGTCGACGTGAGTATAAATTTGAGTGGTAGAGATGTCTGCATGACCAAGAAGTTCTTGCACGACGCGCAGGTCAGCGCCTCCCTCCAACAAATGCGTCGCAAACGAATGGCGCAACACATGCGGGCTCACATTCTTGTTGATTCCCGCCTTAACGGTTAGTTTCTTTAAAAATTCGCGGAAAGTTGATCGGACCATTCTTCCCCCATAGGGGCTGGTGAATAAATAATCTTTTCCGTTCCCGATGAGAACCTTTCGTCTGACCGCGTTGCGCAATTCCAGATATCGCTTCAAAAAGTGATGGGCGTTTTTCCCAAAGGGAATCACTCGTTCCTTGTTCCCTTTTCCAATAGCCCTAACAAAATTGGATTCCAAATCAACTTGATTGTCTTTCAGGTCGCAGAGTTCTGAAATTCGCATTCCGGTCGCATAGAGAAGTTCAAAGGCCGCCAAATAACGGTAAAGCCTTTCTTCTGCGACACCCGATGGCTTTCGTCTAAGAATCCCCCCTTCCGACCATTCTTCCGTGTGGAAAAGAGTGTTCAAGAGTCGCGCCACTTCAGCAACGCTCAGAACCTTCGGCAACCGCTCCGGTCTTTTGGGAACAGCCAAGGCGGCGGTGGGATCTTTTTCTAGTTTCTTTTCAGCAATGAGGTAGTGAAACAACTGGCGGATGGATTCCACGTAGCGAAGAAGGGTGGCAGGCGCTTTCCCTTTGTTCTTTTCGTGGAATAAAAATTCGGTGATGGTTTGATGGGACACCTGCTCCAACGCAATTCCCTGCTTGGCGTTGTATTGGAAATAAAGCTCAAGGTCCCTGCGATAAGCTTCTAAGGTGTTAAAGGCGAGGCCTTTTTCCACCCGCAGGAAATTAAAAAACTCAACAAGAGCGGCTTGATTGTCCATAGGTTCAAAAAAGAAAAGGGGTTTCGGTCAACCCAAAACCCCTTTTCTCGATGATAATTTGATCAGCGTAATTATTTTTTTGAAGCTGCTGGAACCGGCGCCGCCTTGGCTGGAGCCGCGGGTGCTTTCGCGAGTTCTTCCTTTTTGTCGATGGCGTCTTGTTCCCCTTTTTCGTACTGGGCGCGGATTTCCTTGTCCAGTTGGTCGGCCAACTTTTTGTTGGAGACCAGGGTTTGGATGGAATTGTCGCGTCCCTGTCCGAGCTTTTCGCCTTTATAAACATACCACGCGCCGGACTTCTCAAGAATTCCGGACTGGGCGCCCATATCGAGCAATGTCCCTTCGCGCGAGATCCCGGATCCGAAAAGAATATCGAATTCGGCCTGACGGAACGGAGGAGACATTTTGTTTTTGACGACTTTGACCCGGACATGGCTTCCGATGACCACTTCGCCATCTTTAATGGCTTCGATCCGACGGATGTCCAAGCGAACGCTGGAATAGAATTTAAGAGCCAACCCACCCGGCGTGGTTTCCGGATTTCCATACAACACGCCGATTTTTTGGCGCAGTTGGTTAATGAAGATCACGCAGGTTTTGGATTTGGCCATGATGGCCGTTAGCTTACGAAGGGCTTGGGACATCAGCCGGGCTTGAACACCCACGCTGGATTGGCCCATCTCGCCTTCGATTTCCGATTTCGGGACCAAGGCGGCGGTGGAGTCGATGACAATGATGTCGACCGCGCCGGAACGAACGAGCTGTTCGACGATTTCGAGCGCTTGTTCACCGGAATCTGGCTGGGAAATAAGCAGGTTTTCAATGTCCACGCCGATTTTCTTGGCGTACACAGGATCCATGGAGTGCTCCGCATCGATATAAGCGGCGGTGCCTCCGGCTTTCTGGGCCTGGGCCACGACACTCATACAGAGAGTGGATTTACCTGAGGATTCGGGACCGTAGATCTCGATGACGCGTCCACGGGGAAGGCCTCCGATTCCAATCGCCAAGTCCAAGGACACGGCGCCGGTCGGGATCACTTCGATTTTTTCGTGAGACTTCTCACCCATCCGCATGAGCGCTTCTTTGCCATACGTCTTTTCAATCTGCGCGAGGGCAAGCTTGAGAGACCTTTCTCTATCTTCTTTGTTGGTGGGGACTGTGGTGGTTTTCTTCTGTTGTTCTGGCTTCGGCATACTTCCTCCTAGGATTTTAATTGTTGGAGCTGACCGGCTCCGAGCATTGCGCTCTTCGAGGGAGAAAGACTGAAGCGGATTGTACGATGCTGCGAGGGTTCTGTCTAGAAAAAATTACAAGACGCCGACAAAGACAACAACGATGCGGGCAAAGAAGTTGGCGATTAGGCCGGCAACAACGTCGTCCATGACCACGCCCCATCCGCCGGGAAGACGTTGCAGGGGTCCCCCCCAGGGACCTTTATAGACGTCGAAAATTCGAAATAAAACGAAAGCCACCACCGTGGAAAATCCAAATTGGTGCCACAAACCGGCGGTCGCAATCCAAGCGCCGATCCATTCGTCGATGACGATCCGAGAATCATCATGTATTCCCATTATTTTCTCCGCATAATGAGAAACATAAACGGCAAAAAGAGTTCCTATGGCCAAAGCGATCACCGAAGTGGCAATCCATTTGGGAAGAAGCAAATAGGTGGCGATTCCGAGAATGGAGCCGGAAATTCCCGCGCCCGTCCAGCTGGGCCGGAAATACTTTTGGCCCCAGGGTTTTGATTTGGCCCACCCAGCGATCCTCGGAGGAACCGAGCTAAAATCAAAACCTGTGGCCAGAAAAACCATGGTCTTCTC
>CAZJOE010000220.1:0-4223 GCA_964547555.1 uncultured Elusimicrobia bacterium
ATCCATGCCGACCACAATTCCTTTGGCGTGGAATCTTTTAAGAAGAATATCGCGGAAAAACATATACGGTTTTTGTTTTGAAAAGTCCCGGTCAAAATCGAGAAAAATCACTTCGTCGATTCCACAGGCTTCGATCAACATTTCCTTTTCAATGGGACTACTGAGAACCGAGACCGTTTCTTTTTTGTCTAGCACCATACGAGGAGGGATTTCAAAAGTGAGGGCCACCGATTTTAGCTTTCTCTTTTTGGCTTCGGCGACGGTGCGGTCCAACAAAGCTTTATGGCCCAGATGAACCCCGTCAAAAGAACCGATGGTAATTAAGGAACCGCTTTTCCTCTTCATTTTGACCCTGCTACCCGTTGAACCAAAGACATAAATTGATCCGCAGTGAGAGTGGAAAGTTTTTCCCCCGCCACGGCGTTTTCAACCGAGTAATCTCCGATTTTTTCTCGGACCAAGCCCGTCATCACCGCACAGGTTCCTAACGCTTTCCCCAAATCTTCAGCCAAGGTCCGCACATAAGTTCCGGAAGAACACTGCACGCGCAATTCGATTTCGTCTTCAGATTTTCTAGAAAGAAGCGAAAGCTCGCTGATAACCACCGTGCGAGGAGTTCTTTCAACGACTTCCCCTTTGCGGGCCCATTTATAAAGAGGGACTCCGTTTTTCTTAAGCGCTGAGTACATGGGAGGAATTTGGGTCAGCGTTCCCGTAAAGGAAGTTAACACGGATAAAATTTGTTCGGAAGAAAGGGGCGGGACGGGAGCTTCAAGAATTTTTTGACCGGCCAAGTCACCACTATCGGTTTGAATCCCGAGTTTCATTGAAAAGCGATAGGTCTTTCCCAACTTCATGAAGGAGTCTTGGGTTTTGGTCGCGCGTCCCAAAAGAATGATCATGAGGCCTGAAGCCAAAGGGTCCAACGTTCCGGAGTGGCCAAGTTTCACGCCGCGGAGGGACCGTTTGATCCAACGGATCATGTCGTAAGACGTGGGACCCGATGGTTTATTGACGAGGAGGATCCCTGAAATATTGGGAATGGGAGACGCGGATAAATTAGATAACGTGGAGGATCTCAGCGAGTAATTTTTTTTCTGCTTCTTCGATGGTGCCGGGCATGCTCAAACCCGACGCGTTCTTGTGGCCGCCGCCGCCAAACTGACGCGCCACGCGGTTAATGTCCACATTTCCCTTCGATCGCAAGCTGGCTTTGATGACGCCTTGGTCTTTCTTCTCTTTGATGAGAATGGAAGCGACAACCGATTCGATTTTAAGGCCATGATTCACGATCTCTTCAACATCATCCGGACCCGCCCCCAACTTTTCATAGACATCGGCGGGAATCGTTAAAAGAGCCACTCGATCATTGTGATAGAGACGCATATTCGACAAAACCCAACCCAGCAATTTCATGGCGGGAGTGGTGCGGCTCATGTAGAGCTTTTCAGACAAATCAGAAACAGGAACGCCGGCGGCCAAAAGTTTCCCCGCAATTTCCATCGTCTGCGTATTGGTGTTTCCATAACGGAACCACCCCGTGTCGGCCACGAGGCCTGAAAAAATACAGATCGCTTCGGCTTTGGTGAGAGGCAGACCCGCGCGGTCGAAAATTTTAAAAATCATTTCGGCGGTTGAAGAGGTCGTGGGCTCGACAAAATTAATGGTCCCGAAATTCGGGTTATGAAGATGATGATCGATGTTGATGACGTGCTTGGCTTGCTTGGCGAGATCAATCACATTGCCCGTGCGGTCTTGGCCCGAGCATTCGAAAATAATGGCCACGTCATAGGTGCCTTCCACGCGGTCCACGCTTTTGACAGAACTGAAACCGGAGAGGAAGGACAAGGACTTGGGCGGATTTCCCGCATTGGCGATGTCAATCTTTTTACCGTGTCCCAGGCGTTCAATTAAACTCGCCATGGCCAATTGAGATCCCACCACGTCGGGATCGGGGTTTTGGTGGCCGGTCAAACAAAAGGTTTGTCCTTCGCGCAGGGTTTTTAAAATTTCGTCGATGATCGAATTATTTGTCGGCGGAGTTTGTGTCATTGGTTCCTTCGGTGGTTTGGATGGTGTTTAAAATTTGGTTCACGCGAGCGGCGCGTTCCACGGCGTCGTCATAAATGAAAACGAACTGGGGCACGCGGCGAATATTTTCTAACTGAGCCACTTCGCCGCGAATGTACGGTTTGGCCCGGTCTAGAGCCACCGCGGTCGCAGCGCGCTCTTCAGTATTTCCAAGAACGGAATAATAAATTTTGGAAAGAGAAACGTCGGCGGAGGTATCGCAGCCGGTAATGGTAATAAAACCAATCCCCGGATCTTTTAGCGTAAGGGCAACGCGAGAAACCGTTTGTTGAATAAGTTCGTTGAGTCTAACGAGTCGACGGGGATGCATGACGAAGTTTTATCCATCAAGCCGGCGGGCGTGTTTTTCGATTACAAAAGCTTCGATAATGTCATTCGGTTGAAAATCATTAACGCCTTCGATGCCGATGCCGCACTCATATCCTCGTTCGACTTCTTTCGCGTCGTCTTTAAATCTTTTGAGACTTCCAATCGTTCCGGAAGCAACCACCTTTCCGCCTCGAACCACGCGAGCTTTGGAGCCACGCGTGATTTTTCCGTCCTGAACCATACAACCAGCGACTTTACCTGATAGGGCGGGAAACACGTTTTTGATCAAAGCCTTCCCTTTAACGACTTCTCTTTCTTCCGGCTTGAGAAGTCCTTCCATGGCGGCGCGAACATCGGCCAACATTTCGTAAATAATGGGATACGTCCGGACATCGACGCCGGCGCGCTTGGCTTCCGTTTCCGCTGATCCTTCAACTTTTACGTTGAATCCGAACACAATGGCATCCGCCGCTTCGGCCAAAAGCACATCGGACTCGTTGATATTTCCAACGGCGGCGTGGACGCTTTTAATTTGAATCGGTTTACCTGAAATTTTCTGGAACGAATCTTGGATGGCACCCAAAGAACCCTGCACATCGGCTTTGATGATGACTTTGAGTTCCTGAACTTTCCCTTCCTCGATTTGACTGTGCAAACTTTCCAACGACAAATGTCCGGTCGATCGTGCGGAAGACTCCGCCAACATCATGCGACGGCGCTCGGCTATTTCCCGGGCTTCTCGGTCATTTGACACGACGGACAATTGATCGCCGACTTGAGGAACCGCCGTGAGACCCAAAAGAGCGACGGGATGAGAAGGACCTGCTTCAGGCTGAGGTTTCCAATTTTCATCGAACATCGCGCGCACGCGTCCGCTGGTCAGACCACAAACAACAATGTCGCCGACTTTCAAAGTTCCGGCTTGAATTAAAACGGTGGCCATGATGCCGCGCTTAGGGTCCATGCGGGCTTCGAGAACAACGCCTTTGGCGGGCCGGTCCGGATTGGCTTTAAGTTCCAGAAGTTCTGTTTCAAGAAGAATCATCTCAAGCAACTTATCGATGTTCTTCTTCGTTTTGGCGGAAACTTCAACCATGACGGTTTTACCGCCCCAGTCTTCCGCGATTAAATTGTGCTGAGCGAGTTCTTGCTTGACGCGTTGCACATTCGCCGTCGGGAGATCCATTTTGTTGATGGCGACAACAATGGGCACATTGGCCGCTTTGGCGTGATCGAGAGCTTCAATGGTTTGAGGCATGACGCTGTCATCGGCGGCCACAACCAAGATGACCAAATCGGTGGCTTTGGCTCCGCGCGCGCGCATGGCGGTAAAGGCTTCATGACCCGGCGTGTCCAAGAAAGTAATAACGCCCTTGGGCACTTTTACTTGGTAAGCGCCGATATGTTGAGTGATGCCGCCGGCTTCTCCGCTGGCGACTGTGGCCGAACGAATGGAGTCCAAGAGGGAGGTCTTTCCGTGGTCCACGTGGCCCATAACCGTCACGACCGGCGGACGGGGTTTTAATTTGGCTGGATCTTCTTTTTCATCAGCTTTGGCTTCATCATAAATGGACTTAAGTTCTAGATCAAAATTAAATTCAGCGGCAATCAAAGTAGCGATATCAGGATCAAGACGCTGATTGATGGTGGCCGCTGTTCCAATGCTGAGAAGTTTTTTGATGAGGTCAGTCACTTTGATATCCATGGCCGAAGCCAAATCTTTGACGGCCATCATCTCGTTAAATTGGATTTTTTTTCGGACGGATTCCGTCGCCGACGCGGCCACAGCCGGAGCAGATTGCGGAGCAGGTTTGCGTATTTCT
>CAZJOE010000221.1:0-4220 GCA_964547555.1 uncultured Elusimicrobia bacterium
AACAAATATTCACATCAAATTATTAACCGCCTCGCTTGGCGGTCATTATGTCTAGGCAGCAATTAGTTTTGAGGTGGGAAATATGATCAATGATTCAAATGAATGGGTCTCCATACTTATTTTCATTTTTGTGGTTAGCGGGGTTGTGTATGGAATTATTGAACTGCTGGAGCCTGCCAAATCAAAAATCAAACAAGCAGCCTTTGCTTTACTTATCACAATGGGAATAATTTTTGTTTTGGGAATGTATATGCGAGGGATGCATTAAGTTTGGGGGTAGTGTTTGCTGCCTAACCAGCGGCTGGTGCGGACAGTGAACCTCCCCCGCTTTAACGGACACTAAGACCTAACTAAAGGAGAAGTGTCAAAGGGCCAAAGCTAAGAAGTTTGGGTCCAGGATTTGAGGCTTTGATGAATGGTTTCAGCGAAGGTGTCGAGCGGATAGGAGTGACTGTCCAATAAATCAAAAGCGGAAATCTCCGCCCGGATGGCCAGATCAAAAAAAAGAATGGCCGATTCCGCTTGGATCGACAGAACGTGGGCCCCTAAAATCCGTCCTCCCTTTTTCCGCCCCACGAGTTTAATCAGTCCCTCTGGTGTATGGGTGATGGAAACCCTTATATCTTTATAATTCTCCCTCGCTTGTTTTTCAGCGGACCCGGTGCGAGCGAAAGGAGTTGCGAGCGGGATCGTGAAAGGAGGCTGGCCCGGCTCCATTTTTATTTTTGAAAAGAAAGGGGCGTATAAATTGTGGGCGGCGATTTCCGCTTGCCGTTTCATGACCGCCAATCCCGTTTTGATCCCTGTCACGGTTCCGGCCGCAAAAATCCACGGGCAAGACGTCCGTTGATCTTCATCCACGACAATATTTTTTTCTTCAGTCACGTAAACGCCGGGAATGTTCAGATGAAGTCCTTCCGTCAAAGGCGTAACGCCCGTTGAAAAAATAATTTCTTCCGCCGTTATTTCTTCGCGCACGCCGTCCTTTTCATAGACAAGGATCGATTGAGGCCCTTCCTTTTTTACCAGAAGAACGGAGGTTCCCAATAACACTCGGATCTTTTTGTCCGCGAGTTTTTCCCAAACGGCGGCGGAAATTTCAGGCTCTTCTTCCGGTAACACCGCTGATTTATTTCCGATGAGGGTTGTTTCAATTTTTTTATCGGCCGCGTAAAAGGCGGTGGAGACTCCCAGGGGGCCGGCCCCCACGATAATGAGGGAACGCGGTTTTTTTTCTTTGGCAATAAATTCAAAAGAGGATTGGGGGGAAGCTTCCGCCAATCCTTGAATAGGAGGGAAATAAGGGGTCGCTCCGGTCGCGATAAGAAATTTTTTCGCTTGGAAAGTTTGGCTTTCCACTTGAAGGGTACGCGGACCTGTAAAAACCGGCGATCCGGTTATGATTTCAATTTCAGGAGGAAAGGAGCGTTTCCCGGCCAGAAGGGTTTCACCTCGTAAAACACGAAGCGCTTCTTCGATGGAAACCGGAGAGGGACCGGAAGGGAGGACGGCGCCGATTTTTCCTCCCGACAAAACCATTCGAGAAGCTGCTTCATGAGCGGCAAAATCAGTTCCAATTATTAGAGTGTCAAAAGCTTTCATGCTGGGGTGATTGTATACGTTTCTCCAAAAAAAATGTATCTTTCCACGTCAATTATCGAGGTAAAAAATGCCCGAGCAAGTTCAAATCAAGGAAATGGATGTCCGGTCGCTTCGCGATGTGTTGAAAGAAGTGGAGCGGGCCGTTGAACAAGGCCGGAGCCTCTCGACCGGGGAAATTTCCGCCATTCGAGACCTTCGCTGGCAGTTTGATCAAGTTTCCGCGAAAATGAACCAAGCAATTTACAACGATCAGCACGACAAGATCCACGAGACCTGTTTGCAAACCGTTGGTGTTCTGATTGAAATCCTGGCACGCAGTTAAATCTAAAAACACACAATCAAATCATGAATAACTCTCGTCGTTCCCCCCGGAAAATTGTTCTCGCGTATTCCGGCGGGTTGGATACCTCCGTCATCTTAACGTGGCTCAAAGAAGAATATCACGCCGATGTGGTGGCGTGTTACGTCAACGTCGGCCAGAAAGAAGACACCCGCGCCATCAAAGCCAAAGCCTTCCGCACCGGCGCCCTTCAATTTTTCGCCCCTGAAGTTCAAACCGAATATGTGACCGATTACCTTTGGCCGACTCTTCAAGCCCACGCCACTTACGAACACAAATATTTATTGGGGACCTCGTTGGCGCGTCCTTTAATCGCCAAAAAAGTTGTGGAGATCGCCCGTCAAACAAAGGCGGACGCGGTTTGCCACGGATCCACCGGAAAAGGAAACGACCAAGTCCGTTTCGAATTGGGTTTCGCCGGTCTGGCCCCCGATCTTCAGATCATATCTCCTTGGCGCACCTGGAAATTTAAAGGCCGTGAAGATTTGCTCGATTACGCCGATAAACACGGAATTCCGGTTCCCGTTTCCAAAAAACATCCCTACTCAAGCGACGCCAATTTGTGGCACATCTCCCATGAAGGGGGAATTCTGGAAGATTTAGAGAAAGCGGTCCCCGAAGATGTCTATGAGTGGACCGTGTCGCCGGAAAAGGCCCCCAATAAACCGCAAGATGTCGAGATTGGATTTGTCAAAGGCGTGCCCGTCACCGTGAACGGCAAGAAAAAAAATCCCGTCGATATGGTGGTCACTTTAAATGACATCGGGGGCCGACATGGCGTGGGCCGAGTCGATATGGTTGAAAACCGTCTCGTGGGTCTTAAATCTCGCGGAATTTACGAATGTCCGGGCGCCACAATTTTGTACGCCGCCCACCGCGAGCTTGAATCCATCGCGTTAGACCGGGAAACTTATCACTACAAAGAATCTTTAGGACCGAAGCTCGGTGAAATGATTTACAATGGGCAATGGTTTTCTCCGCTTCGAACGTCACTTCAAACGTTTATTTCCAAAACCCAGCATTATGTCACGGGCTCGGTGAAGCTTCGCCTTTATAAAGGAAACATGGCCATTCAGTCCCGCCGGTGCGAGAAGTCTCTTTACTCGCAAGACTGGGTGACGTTTGAAGCCGACACGCTTTATAATCAAGCCGATGCGACCGGGTTTATTAATCTCTATGGACTTCCGCTTAAAATGGAAGCCCTCCTCAGGAAACGATGAGAAAACACAAGACCCCTGAAGAATTTATCGGTTCTTTTGCTTACGACAATCGTCTCGCTCCTTACGATATTCAAGGCTCCATCGCGCATGCGATCATGCTGGGCAAACGTCACATTATTCCCGCCGCTTCGGTTAAGAAAATTGTCCGCGGGCTTGAATCCATCCTCGAAGATTTAAAAAAAGGTTGGAAGCTTCCTTTTGAAGAAGACATCCATTTCGCGATAGAGGGTGAACTCATTCGCCGCACCGGCGATCATGGGAAAATGCTCCACACCGGCCGCAGCCGCAATGATCAAGTTATTACCGACGTCCTTCTCTATGTGAAAGACCAGTATCGCCTCATTCTCCGAGAGATTACATTGGTGGAAAAAGCGTTGGTTGAAATCGCCGAGACCCACGCCAATGTGGTGATGCCTGGTTTCACGCATCTTCAGCACGCGCAACCGGTTTTGTTTTCTCATCACATGTTGGCTTACGTTTGGATGTTGGAAAGAGATAAAGGCCGAATTAAAGACGCTTTGAAACGCGCTGACGTGATGCCGCTGGGATCCGCCGCCTTGGCCGGAACCTCTTTTCCAATAGACCGTGCGTTAACGGCAAGGCTGTTGGGATTTTCTTCCATCAGTGAAAATTCAATTGATGCGACGGGGAGCCGTGATGTCATTGTGGAAGTTGTGTCGGCCAGCGCGATTCTCATGTCCAACCTGTCCCGTTTGGCTGAAGAACTAATTATCTGGTCCAGTTCGGAATTTTCATTCATTAAAATGGCCACTGAATTTACGTCGGGTTCTTCCATCATGCCGCAGAAAAGAAACCCGGACGTCGCTGAAATTGTCCGCGGAGAAACAGGTCGCGTGTACGGAGACTTGATCGCGCTTCTCACGATTTTGAAAGGACTGCCGCTCGCCTACAACCGCGATCTCCAGGAAGACAAGCCGCCTCTTTTTGACGCTGCCGATACGTTGATGGGATGCCTTTCCGTGATGGCGCCCATGATCCGCTCGATGACCGTCAACACCGCCAGTCTCAAACGGTGGTGCGACGTTGGATTTTTAGCG
>CAZJOE010000222.1:0-4212 GCA_964547555.1 uncultured Elusimicrobia bacterium
TATTACTTGACGTAAAGATACTTTACTTTAAGGTTTATGTCAATTGCTCTCCCCTAGAAGGCCTTGCTTTTGGGGGGAAGCGCTTACGGTCCCAGTCCGGGTAGGCGACACTCAGAGGTGCAATTCACATTGAAAAAACAGGCCAAAAGGAGAAAAGTGGGAAAGTGGGAGAATAACACTTGAACCGGATGCCCACTCGGGATACAATAAGATCAATTAAGCCCTGATAGCTCTTCGGCTTCGCTCAGGGCAGGGAGGAAACATGTTACTGAGAGACGATCATTTCCATGAAATAAACGAAGTCCGAGTTGATTCAAAGCGGCGGGTGGCTTTGGGAAAAGTTGAGCACCCTTACGAACGTTACGTCGCCTATGAAAACGACGCCGGACAAATTGTGCTAGATCCACACGTCAGCATTCCCGCATCGGAATCGTGGCTTTATAAGAATTCCAAGGCGCTGAAGTCTGTTCGGAAAGGATTGGAAGACGCCAAAGAAGGACGGCTGGTCAAATCGAAAGAGGATTTCACCAAATATGTCGATGACGATAAATGAATGCTGCGTTGCTTTTTACTGAGCAAGGACAGGCAGACCTAAAAGCTCTTGAAGGCGAGAAGTCAAAAGCAGCAGTTCTAAAGCAGGTCAGAAAAGCGCTCGGGTATTTGCAGATCAATCCTCGACATCCGTCATTAAATGCCCATGAATTCAGTTCACTTGAAAATCCGTTTAACCCCAAAGAAAAAGTCTTCGAAGCTTACGCCCAGAACAACAGGCCGGGTGCTTACCGAATATTCTGGTGCTACGGTCCGGACAAAAACCAAATAACAGTTATCGCGATTACACCACATCCATAAACTTAAACGTCAGCGTTAGTCCCTGCTTCCATCATCTCTCTATATATTTTAGTCTTCCGCTCCGCTTTCACCGGCGGAGATCACCATGTGGCCATAGCTCAGCTGGAAGAGCACTTGCCTACGAAGCAAGGGGTCGTAGGTTCAAATCCTACTGGCCACAGTCTTACTCCCAATGTTGCCTAACTTAATTAACTCCGCCCCATTTCTTCCTCACACCTACACTCAATGACTGCCCGAAGGTTTCATATTTCCCGTCTTGAGAATAAAAGCCGGCCAGTTCTTGATTGTTATCAATAGTGTATTCATTGTAAAAGATAGCGTTGTAAGCGATGTCGATGGACAGTGTTCCAAAATGCAGGCCCGAACCCAGCGTGAGAACTCCTCGGCTTGCCCCCGGTAAAGAAGCTTCTCGTGTTTTGGAGGGGATCGCGCTCTCGTAAGCCATCCCGCCGAAACGGAGATCCACGGTTTGGGTGAGCTTTAGCTCGGCTCCAACCCCCACGTTGTTTGTGTTTTTCCAGTTCCGGGGAAGTGCTGTGGGTAACAGCCCACTGGGTTGGTTATAACTGATGGCTGTTTCTTGCGTTGAGGACCATTCCACCCATTCGTAATCCGCAAAAATCGTCCAGCGTTCATTTGGTTTAAAGCCATATCCCAAGGTGACATTTTGAGGTAATTTAAATTCGGTCTCCATATTGGTTTTAAAAGAGTCAGCCCCTCCCAGAAAACCAATGTTCGTCAACTCAGCTTCTCCCTCAACGGGGACATTGATTTGACTTCGATAGGAAGCGCCGAAGGAATGTTTTTCGTGGGGTTTGTAGAGAACGCCTGCATTGTATCCCCAGCCATCGCCATCTCCCGATATTTTTCGTTTTCCATTGGGAGCCAGGACAAAAGAATTTAATTCGGCATCAAAGATGTTCATGTAGTCAAGGCCACCACCAAGAGAGATTTGATCGGAAAGACTGTAGGAAATGGTGGGATTGATCATGAACATCTTCAATACGGATTCGGTGGCATAATTTCTTGAAAAACTGTCGCTTTTCCATTCAGTCGATAGTCCATAAGGAGAGTTCACTCCTATTCCGAACGCCCAAGGAGATTGTTCTTTGGATCGAGTCAAATAGAAATAGGGAACGGGATGATAATCGGTTTCCATTTTATCTTTCTTGCCTGTTGGATCGGTGTGTTCGCTATCCAAGGTGATAACGGTAAGTCCCGTCATCATTTGCCAGCCTTTCAGATGAGCGATTCCTGCGGGATTAAAAAATATAGCGGAGGGATCGTCGGCAACACCAGTAAAGGCGTAGCCATGCCCCCCTGCTTTGGAGGTTGTTCCAGTAATATTAGACAGTCCGCTAGATCCTACGGCACTAAGGCTTTTGGGCAAACCATAAACCAAACATATTGTTAACACCAATGATGTGCTGAATAACCGCTTCATGTTTACCTCCACAGTAGACGTTGTTGAATTTGAAACAACGAGAGAATAGTATACGATTGAAAATTATGGCAATAATTCGATGAACTATTATGCTTTCAGCGCCTGGGTTGTCTGTTTAAGTTGTGTCCTCAGCGGTTTATTGGTTTTTTTGAGAAACCCCCGTGGCGAAAAAAACCTTATTTTTCAGGCGTTTGTCTTATCCGGAGGTCTGTGGTCTTTTTTTTACGCTCTATGGCAAATGAGCGCAAACGAACATGAAGCTCTTCGGTATATCCGGTTGTCCGTAACGTTTGGTTCATTTATTCCTGTCACCAACTTTCATGCCATCCTTAAAATTCTGGAAGTAGAAACGCCCAGAAGAGAAATTTTCCTAAAAATATTTTACGGATTAACTTTTGGACTGCTTATTTTTTCTCCTACTCCTTATTTTATTCCTCGGGTAGAGCCTCGGGGCGGATTCCCCTATTGGCCTGTGCCGGGGCCTGTCGTACACTTCTTTCTTATGGCCATGTTGATACCCTCTCTCTGGGTTCTTTATCTCATTCGAGAAAAGGGGGTCAAGTCGTCGCCGCTGGCTCGTAATAAGCTGAAATGGCTTTTCTGGAGTTACATTGTGGCCTATACGGGGGGTCTGACCAATAATTTATTGTGGTACAACATTCCCATCAAACCAACGCTCTCGATTTTGAGCTCATTCGGCATGATCGGCACCGCAGTTACTTTTTTCCACCTTGCGATTGTGGATTTTAATTTTCTTTTAAAGAAACTCTTCTTTTCCGCGCTTCATTTCGTTTCAATCATTGCCATTGTTCTTATTTTTCTGGTTCCACTTCACTCGCATTTGAGCTTGGTCCCGCTGATCGCACTCGCCGTGATCCTGGCTCTCCCGGCCGATCGATTTATTAAAAGAGTTACTCGCCCCTTGGTGCAGAGAATAATGAAGGGTCCCTCCTCTCGCTTGATTGAAGCTTCGAGCGAAAGAATTCGTGAATCAACATACACCTACAATGATCTGGCTCACAATCTTGTTGATCTGGTGTTGAACACGCTTCCTGTCGGCATGGCGGCGGTCTATTTTTATGACATCGCCAAACAGGAGTTTTACCTCTGCGCCCAGAAAGGCATGAAAAACCCCCTGACTTCCAGCTTGCGGTACAACAGATCCGGACTTGCCATTTTAATCTCTGATCCACTTCTTAAGTCAATGGAACAGACGCGAGTTGCTGTTCACATGGAAGCTTTGTTGAACGATAGGGAGGATTCGCGTATCCAGCCTTTGATCCAAGCCATGCAAAGAATCGAAAGCGAAATTTGTGTTCCTTTTATATTCGGGGAAAAGCTTCGGGGTTTTCTGGTGGTGGGTCCCAAAAAAGACAACAGCCTCTTTAGCCACGATGAAATGGAGGTCATCCTTTCCTATGGCCAGATGGGAACCGATGTAATGCGGACCGTTATGGCTATGGAAACGGAACTCAAACACGTGGCTCTTTATTCTCACGATATGAATCACAATATCCGTTCCATCACTCAAACGATTCAGTTTCTGAGATCGCCGATGGCCCAAAATCTTGCCAATGAAAAGGCGCAGTCTCTCTTGTCACAGGCCGAAACGGTGGCCGAACGGCTGTATGAATCTTTTCAGCTGAATCAGGACCGCTCGGCTTTGATCATGAAAACCATTCGTGGAGAATATGAGAAACTGCCCATGAAGCTTTCGAGAGCGTTAGGGGTGTCTACGGACAAGTTCAAGCTCCAGGCGGAAAAAGCCAACGTTGCTTATAAAGTTCACATTGAAGACTCCACCGCTCCTTTTTCAGGAAACGAGGCGGACTTGATCCGGGTCATCGACAATCTGATTTCAAATGCCCTCAGGCATTTGCAGGGGAATGAGGCATGCCTCCAAATAGGGGGTCGTG
>CAZJOE010000223.1:0-4211 GCA_964547555.1 uncultured Elusimicrobia bacterium
AAAGAGTGGAATGACTGAACCCCGTTTTGACTCAAGAAAATGATCCAGTCATAAGAAAGGGATCCATTTTTAATTTTTGAAATCAGAGAAGTGGTGTAAGAATCACCTGTGATTGACTCAATGGCGATGGCGGGACAGGGCACAACAAAAGCCCCTTTCTCTGCCAACAATCGGTAAAGCCCACAACCTTGATTCGCGGGACGCGTCACGACAATCTTTTTCCCGAGCAAAGGCTTCTCTTTTTCAATCCAAGACAAACGGCGACTTAAGTTGCTGACATCGCCGACGATAATAAGGGCCGGAGAAACCAATTTTTTAGATTTAAAAAACTGACCTGACTCCTGAAGGTTGGTGAGATAAATCTTTTGATCTCGGCAGGCTGCCGATTGGATGGCCGCCACAGGTTTAGATTGAGGCCAGCCCAGCGAAAGTAAGCGGCTTTGAATAGACTTCCACCGAGAGACCCCCATCAAAATGACCAAGGTCCCGTTCGGAGAAAGTTTCTCCCAGTCGATTCCTGGTGTTGCATGCTCGCTTTCTTGTCCGGTTAAAAAAGTAATGGTGGAAGCCCAACGACGGTCACTAAGAGGAATTCCAGCATAGGCCGGCCCTGCGACCGCGGACGTCACGCCGGGAACAATTTCATAAGGAATCTTCGCTTGATGAAGCGCTTCCATTTCTTCGCCGCCCCGTCCGAAAATAATGGGATCGCCCCCTTTGAGGCGCACCACTCTCTTATTTTTCTTGGCGAGCGCGACCAGTAACCGGTTGATTCCTTGCTGTGGCAATTTCAGGAAAGCGCCCTGTGGAGAGCCGGGCCCTCGTTTCCCCACGTAAATTATTTTTGCGGTGGAATTGTTTAAAAGAAGCAGGGGGTTCACCAAATCATCGACAACAATAACATCCGCTTGGCTCACCAAATTTTTTCCGCGAACGGTAATTAAATCAGGATCGCCAGGGCCAGCGCCCACCAAATAAACTTTACCCTTCATGAGGAATGGCCTTTTTATCAATCTTGGCGAAAAGTTCCGCGCCGCCTTCATACAAAAGCCGTCCCGCCAATTTTGCGCCGACCAATTCACAATGTTCAACGGGACCGACTTCTTTCACTTGCACAGTGGTTGATCCATCCAAATCAAGCAGCAGCGCTTCCATATAAATTTCTTCTCCGATAATTTCCGTGCGCGCAGCCAAGGGAGCCAAGCAATCGCCCCCGACCGCTTGTAAAAAAGCGCGTTCACCGCGCGCGGTTACATCGGATGCTTTATCTTTAATGGTTTCAAGAACATCCAAAATCCATTGATCGCTTTCGCGCAGTTCGAGCCCTAAAATTCCTTGGCAAGGAGCAGGCATCATTTCATCGAGCTCCAAAATTTGAGTGGCTTCGCCTTCAAGGCCCAATCTTTTAAGCCCCGCCAGTGCGATTACAATGGCGTCATATTTTTCGTCCCTTACTTTTTTAATACGAGTTTCCACATTCCCTCTTAAAGGTTCAATGTGATAATGCCGTTTCTTATGTCTTTTTTTTATTTGGGCAACGCGCCGGGGAGAAGACGTGCCGATGATAGAACCGCGCGGCAATTCATGAAGTTGTTCACCAAAACGAGACACCACCGCTTCCCGCGGGTCTTCTCTTAAAGGGGCGGGACCCAAAATTAATCCAGCCGGCAAAGCTTGCGGAACATCTTTTAAAGAATGAATGGCCAAATCGATTTCGTTTTTAAAGAGAGCCTCTTCAATTTCTTTGACGAAGACGCCCTTCCCTCCCATTTTCTGAAGGCTGGTTTCCAAATCTTTATCACCGGTGGTTGTGATTTGCCGATATACAATCTCTACATTGGTGTTTTTGGCGAGAATTTGGTTTCCCACCCAAGCGGCCTGCGTCACCGCCAATTTGGACCCGCGAGATCCGATGCGAAGAATTTTTTTAGAGGTCATGGGTGTGCCGCAAGGGACGCTCTTGACCCTTTAAGGTGGCCGTGAGCCATTCATGAAACTCATCCGCCATGGTTTTCACCATGGCATTAGCGGTTTCTAGTAATTCTTTTCGGTGGGTCATATTTTCTTCCACAATGTGTTTCAAATCGTCGATGTTATAAACATACACGTTGTCGATCCCATGAATTTCCGGTTGGACGTTCCGTGGGACGGCGATGTCGATAAAATAAAGCGAGCGCATCCGTCTTATTTTCATCAAAGGCTCGACCATACTTTTGGTGATCAATGGTTTGTCTGCAGCCATTGAACAAATCACAATGTCCGCTTTTGTCAATTCTTCTTCCAAGAGATCAAGGGGGCCCGCAACGCCGTTCAACAATTCCGCCAGTTGCTGCGCCTTTGATACCGTGCGGTTCAGAATAACAAGCTGATCTATTTTTTGGCTCAAGAGGTGGCGCGCCGTTACTTCGGCAATTTCACCCGCCCCCAAAAGAAGCACCCGATGATTGTTGAGTTTTCCAAAAATTCTCTCCGCCAATTGCACAGCCACCGCCCCCACCGAACTCGCGCCTTCGGAAATATTCGTTTTGGTCCGGACAGTTTTCCCCACGAAAAGCGCGCGCTGGAAAAGAACATTGGTTATTTTTCCCGTGCTGCCATGCGATTGGGCGAAAGAGTAGGCCGATTTAACTTGTCCCAAAACTTCCGTCTCTCCGACCACCAGTGAATCCAAACCGGACACCACTCGAAATAAATGTTCGACCGCGGCCCGTGAATCATAGTGATAAATGGAATTATCCAACGTGGGGGAGTTGTATATCTTGTGAAAAAATTTTGTCACCGCTTTAACAGACGGCGCCGCGTCGGATTCCAAACGCGTGTAGACTTCCACCCGGTTGCAGGTCGAAAGCAAAACCGCTTCTTTAATCGGCCCGGAATTTTTTAACTCTTCAAGCGCGGGACCCAGCCGGTCTTGAGGAATAGCAAGACGCTCCCGAATTTCTATCGGAGCGGTTTTATGAGAAAGGCCTACGACCAAAATACCCATAGTGGCTTCCTTCGATCGTCCTTATCGGCCCGCGCCAGAGAGAAAACCGTGGAGCTCGGAAAGATAATTAACACCAATGTAGGTAAATAACACGACGGCAAATCCCGCCAGAGACAGGTAGGCGGTTTTTCGTCCGCGCCATCCAATGAAAAGCCGCATGTGAACGTAAATCGTATAGACCACCCACGTGATAAAAGCCCATGTTTCCTTGGCGTCCCATCCCCAATAACGTCCCCACGCATCATAAGCCCAACGCGCCCCCAGAAGAATGCCCAGCGTCAATACGGGCCACGCGTACACAATGATTTTATAAATGAGCGCATCGAGTTCATCCAAAGGCGGCAAGCGAAAGGCCACGTGAGAAGGTTTCTTCGATTTGATTTGTCTTTCTTGAATCAAATAAGCCAGCCCCACCGCAAAAGCATTGCTGAAGGCGGCGTAGGCAATAAACATGACGGGAACATGAATGGCCATCCAATAAGATTGAAGAGCCGGCGGCAGCGAAGGGATTTGGGTGCCGAAAGGAGAAAACACAGCGACCAACATCATCGATGAAATTATGGGCAGGACAAAGGCGCCCAAAATCGGAAGATGTTCACGGGATTGAATGATCAGGTATTGAATCGCAATGACCATCGCAAAAAAAGAAAAGCTTTCAAACCAATTACTCCAGGGAACATACCAACCGTGCTGAGGAATTTGCCGAGCGACGATGGTTCGCGCAATTAAACTGCAGGCATGCAGGACCACGCCCCCCATGAGAATCCAACGCCCCCATTTGGCCAAAGCTTCCCGCTTGGTGAAGGCATAACCCAGATAAAGACTGGTGGCCACCGCATAACAGGTGAAGCCCGTGCTAAATAAAGGTATTTCCATGAACTATTCTCCCGTTGCCGATTTCTTAATTTGAGCCGCCCAGATTAAAAATTCCCGTTCAAAATCCTGGGCCGCCCGTGAATTCCAGCCTGCGATCCGGACCGTTGTTTTTTTCCCGTGATTCAACAATGAAATTTGAAGTCTGCGGTGATGTAGATAAAAGTGAAGACAAGCCCCCACGAGTAAACTCACCGCGCCGAACCAAAACACCGGCGCTCCGGGGTCATATCCCACTTGAATGCCTGAAAAAAGGATCCCATCCACGTCTTTTAACCGGAAGGGAGGAGGCTCTCTTACCTCGACCACCCGATCATTGATAATTTTATAAGCGCGGTCCGGTGAATTTTTT
>CAZJOE010000224.1:0-4207 GCA_964547555.1 uncultured Elusimicrobia bacterium
GCGCATCATGAAGGCGACGTGGTGATCGGCGTGTTGCCTCACGCGGACGAGACCAAAGAAGATGTTTCCAGCGTGTTCAAAGTTTTGGTCCGTTCGATCGAAATCCAAAAAGACGTGATCCTCAGCGAGAAAAAAAACATGGCGGATTTTTTAATTGAGCCGAACGTCGGAACCATGTCCCTCGTGGATTTGGCCAAAACAAAAGACGCCATTGAAGCGGGAATTATCGCCGCTCGCAAAGATATTTTGACATTGAAAAATTTAATCATCAGCCGGTCAAAAATACCGGAGCCCGCCCGATGAGGATTTCTTATTACAGGCTAGGGGCACTTTTGGGAGCGATGGCTTTTGGTTTCACATCCATCTCGGCCGGCGCAATTTTTTCGCATTCGAACAATGTGGAAGACGTTCTGAAGCGGATAGAAAAACTTCCTTCCAACGGAAAATCAAAAATAAAAGCCGGTCTCTATTCTGATTTGGGCACGCTTTATTATCAGAAAGGGGAGAATCAGTTGGCGGCGGAGGCCTTTGAAACGGCGCTGCAATACAGGTCGAGCCGCGCGGTGAAAGGCCACATCTACCGGTATTTGGGAAAAAGTTATGAGAATTTTGACCGTTTGGACCGGGCGATTGAGGCGGCCGAAGAGGCGGTGGGTTACGATCCCAAATATTGGCGGTGCCACCGGGACCTGGCCCGGCTCTACGAGAAGGTCCAGCTCTACAGGAAAGCCACTGAATCCTACCGCTCGGCGATAAAGTACAATGGCAAGGAATCGGACTTGTATGTCGAATTGGCCCGCACCTGGCGCAAGATCGGTCTCTATAAAAGCGCTGAAGAGGGTCTGAAACAGGCCAAAAACCTCGGAAATACATCCATTTCCTTACAACAAGAGCTTTCCTTGATTTATGAAGGACAAGGCCGTTTTGAAGAGGCGGCCCAGGCCACTCAAAAGAGCATCACGGCGGAATCTTCTTCTAAAGATTGGGGGCGATTGATCTACTTGGCGGCCTTGGGTGGTGATAAAGAAAGGGCCAATGAAGGCCTCAACAATTTAAGGAAGTTGGAAACAACCCCGGACACGGTGATGTTCTACGAGGAACTGGTGGATTTGATACAAAGAAGCCCCCGCGACATTCTTACCGTCGAAGCTTCCGATCCGACCCTAAGAGCCTTGGTTCAGTCAGTCCGACCTAAAAAATAAAAGGAGTTGCCTCGTGAAGTCTCGTCATCAATTGTATCGGAAGGGAGTATTCCACCACGAAGGGGTGTCGCTCGAAGCGATTGCCCGCAAAGTGGGAACGCCTTTTTACGTTTATTCCCGGGCGGACATTGAAGACGCCTACCGGTCCTACGACCAAGCTTTTCGTGAAATCCCGCATCTGGTTTGCTTCGCTTTAAAAGCCAACGCCAACCTCGCCATCGGGCGCGTGCTGTCCCGCTTGGGCGCCGGCGCGGACATTGTTTCTGCCGGAGAATTACAGCGGGCCCTTCTTTCCGGATTTAAAGCGCATGACATTATTTTCTCAGGCGTCGGAAAAACGAAAGATGAACTCGCCCTGGCCATCCACAAAGGCGTTCGTCTTATCAATGTGGAATCCGAGGAAGAACTGAAAGCGCTTAACGAAGTGGCTTCCTCTCTTAAAAAAGTTGCGCCTTTTTCTTTGCGCGTGAACCCCGATGTGCGAGCGGGCGGGCATCCCCATATCAGCACGGGGACGCCGAAGAATAAATTCGGCGTCCATCACAAAAATATTTTTCCACTTTACCAATGGGCGGCGCAGCAACGGTATTTAAAGCCGCTGGGAATTCAGTCTCATATCGGATCTCAAATCATCAAAGTGGCCCCGTACAAAAGAGCGTTGACGGTCCTTTTAGACCTGCACCAAAAACTAGAAAACGTCGGCGTGCATTTGGAAATCATCGACTTGGGCGGCGGGTTGGGCGTGGATTACAACAATGACGAGCCGCAGCATCCCCGAGATCTGGCCGCGCTTCTTGTCCCCGCTTTGAAAGCCAAAAACCTGACTCTTTTCTTGGAACCGGGACGATCGCTGGTCGCTCAGTCCGGTATCCTCGTCACCAAAGTTCTCTATCGAAAAGAGGCAGGACACAAGCATTTTGTGATTGTGGACGCCGCCATGAACGACTTGGCGCGCCCCGCGCTTTACGACGCTTACCACGAAATTCTTCCCGTCCGAAAAAACTCCGGCAAGAAAACGGTGGTGGATGTGGTGGGTCCCGTTTGCGAATCGAGCGACTATTTCGCCCGTCAAAGAACAATGGTTCTTCCCAAGCAAGAAGATTTGCTGGCCATTCTGACCGCCGGCGCCTATGGATTTTCAATGAGCTCCCAATACAACGCCCGGCCGCGTGTGCCGGAAGTATTGGTATCAGGCAACCGGTTTGACATCGTCCGGTTCCGCGAAACCCAGCGGGATCTCACCAGGGGAGAATCGATTCCCAAGAATCTTAAATAAGATGAGAAAAATTCCTTTCATAAAAATGAACGGCGCGGGAAATGACTTTGTGTTTTTGACGCGTGATAATTTCACTTCCGCGGTTTCACCGAAACTGGCCCGGCGCCTACTCGACCGCCACTTTGGAATCGGCGGGGACCAACTGTTGATATTGGACGCGCGCAATAAAAAGAAGCCGTCTCTCCTCATTTATAACTCAGACGGTTCACAGGCTGAAATGTGCGGCAACGGCGTTCGGGCGGTCGCTTTTTATTTGAACCGGTTTAAAGGTTTCAAGAACAACTTTGTTCTCACCACCAAAGCGGGGCCGATCGGCATTGGATACAACGACGGAAAGATTGAAGTGGATATGGGAATGCCTATTTTGGACGGCGAACGGATCCCCACCCAAGCCAAAGGACCGGTGACCAACTTTCCGCTCAAAGTGAATCGAGAAGTGTTTAAGATTTACAGCGCTTCGATGGGAAACCCGCATTGCGTCATTTATGTGAACGATGTGGACAAATACCCCGTAAAGACGGTGGGCTCCCTGATCGAGAAGCATCCCTTTTTCCCAAAGAGGGTCAATGTGGAGTTCGTTCAGGTCCTTAGCCGGGGACATGTAAAGGCCCGGGTGTGGGAACGAGGGGCGGGGGAAACTTTGGCGTGCGGAACCGGCGCTTGCGCTATCGGCGTCTTGTCATCTTGGGTTGGAAAAACAGGTCGAAACGTCAAAGTCGACCTCCCCGGAGGACGATTGGGAGTCCGTTGGGGGGATGATCAGCACGTCTATTTGACCGGTCCGGCAGAGGTATCTTTTCAGGGGCAATTTTTACTAAATTCCAGGATCTAAATTCGTAGCGGAGGATGTGCATGTTTAACGGAACTCTTGTCGCCTTGGTCACACCGTTTAAGGACGGCAAGATCAATGAAAAGAAGCTTATCGAGCTGGTGGAATGGCAAATTTCGGAAGGAATTGATGGCCTTGTTCCGCTTGGCAGCACCGGTGAGTCCTCGACCCTTTCCCATGAAGAACATGCGCGCGTGATCGAAGTGGTCGTCAAAGCGGTTCGCAAGCGAGTTCCTGTCGTGGCGGGGGCCGGGTCCAATTCGACCAAAGAAGCCATCAGTCTCACTCAAGAAGCCAAAGAGCTGGGCGCTGACGCCGTTCTGTCTGTGAACCCTTATTACAACCGTCCGACCCAGGAAGGATTGAAAGCCCATTTCTCAGCCATCGCCAAGGCGGTCAACATTCCCGTCATTCTTTACAACATTCCTTTTCGGACCGGCGTGACGCTGACGGCTGACACCATCGCGGACTTGGCCGCCACCAATAAGACCATCGTGGGCGTAAAAGAATCCACGGGGAGCATGGACCAAACCTCCGAAATTCTCCAGAAAACAAACGGGAGTTTTTTCGTTCTTTCCGGAGACGATTCCTTGACCATTCCTCTTATGGCCTTGGGCGCTCAAGGTGTTATTTCTGTGCTGGCCAATCTTGTCCCGCGTTCCATCATTGATATGGTGAAAGCGGCGGCAGCTGGTAATTACAACGCAGCGCGGGAAGCGCATCTGAAACTTTTCCCTTTGATCAAGTCGATGTTTATTGAAAGTAATCCCGGTCCCATCAAGGCCGCGATGTTCGAAGCGGGTCTTTTGGATGACGATTCTCTCCGGCTTCCTCTTGTGACAGTGACACCTGAAACGCGCAAAACCATTAAAGCGGTGCTGCGCGAGGCCGGCGTGAAAG
>CAZJOE010000225.1:0-4189 GCA_964547555.1 uncultured Elusimicrobia bacterium
TGGTCTTTTGTACGTGGGTGGAAATTTTAATATTGAAGGGCAAGCCGACATCGCCGGCGTTGTCTGGGTGGTCGGAAATGTCAGCCGGGCCGTTGGTGTCGCTGATCAAACAATTATTTTTTACGACGATACCATCGAACTTCCCACGTTGAATGTGGTTTTGATCCGCTCCGATTGGAAGGAAGTGCCTCCGAGCGGCACCCCCTGGCTCTAAGCAAATTTGTTCCCGCTCCTCTTCCTTTCCTATTTTTTTTCAGGCTGTGCCGCCCTTGCTTACCAAGTTTTATGGGTGAGGGTTCTCACTCTTTTTTTAGGCCACACGACTCTTTCCGTTACCGCTGTTCTGACGTCCTTTATGTTCGGTTTGGCGCTGGGAAGTTTTTTCGGCGGGCAGATTTCCAGAAAAATTCCCAAAGCCAAACTCCTTCCTGCTTTCTGTTGTATTGAACTGGCGATTGCGCTGAGCGCAGGATTAATTCACCCCCTCATGAAGTTGGCCTTGCCGCATTTGTCCAGTTCCAGCCATGGCTTTTTCATTTCTTTTTTGTTTCTCTGCGTACCCACCACTTTGATGGGGATGACCTTTCCTCTCTTAAGCGAATGGCTGTCTCAAAAAGGGCCTTCTTCGGAGGGACGATTGGGATGGCTTTATGGTTTTAACACGGCGGGCGCGGTCAGCGGCGCTTTATTGGCCGGTTTTTATTTATTGCCCTCGATTGGAATTAATAAATCGTTTTTAACGGCCGGGATTTTTAACTTTATATCGGCCGCATTGGCCTACGCGGTTTTTTATCGCCATAAAGAAATGGCCTCTTCTGTTTCTTCCGCCCGGAATGAAGGGTCGTTTGTCACCTTATTGAAGCCGTATTTTCCTGTTTTATTTTTGACCGGCATGGGTTCGCTGGTTTGTGAGATCGCCTGGACTCGATCTTTTGCGATGGTGATTGGGTCCTCGACTTATTCTTTTACTGTGATGCTGGGTACTTATTTGATTGGTTTGGCGCTGGGAGGACTTCTTTTTGGGTATCTCAAAGAGGCAATTGACCTACCCTCTTCCTGGCTCCCCCCCCTCCTTCTTTTTACCGCCGCTAGCATTTTGATTTATCTTCCGTACTTTAATCATCTTCCTTATTTATTTGTTCGCTTGTTCCCCTTATCTGTGCAAAGTCCCTTCCTGTTGCACTTAACGCAATTCCTTTTATGCTCTTCGTTTATGTTGGGACCTGTTTTGCTCATGGGGTTTTCATTTCCGTGGCTTTTGACGGAAGCAGACCAGCGGTCTCAGGGAAATGGTTTTTCCATCGGACTTCTTTATGCGGTCAATACGATCGGGTGTATCGCCGGGGCCTTGTTGGGCGGAATTGTTCTTCTTCCTTGGATCGGAAGCGAAAAAGCATTGGTTTTTTCCGCTTGGACTTTTGTCGCCGCGGCTGGACTTGTATTTTTTATCACAAAACCGTTCACGATTAAGATGAAAGCCCTCAATGGAATAATCTTAGCGGTGATTGTGGCGGTCAGTTTTTTTCGCTCCCCTTGGAATCCTTACATTCTTTCCAGTGGAGCTTTTCTCTATGCGCCGCAATACGTGGGACTTTCCGGCTATAGAGCCTTTATTGAAGACGTCGAACAAAACACCATGCTTTTCTACAGAGATGGAATCACTTCTAACGTGGCCGTACTGTCGATGCAAAGCGGCGGACGGTTTCTCCGCATCAACGGGAAAACGGACGCGTCTTCCGTTAATGACATGAAGACGCAGTTGATGCTGAGTTATTTGCCTTTGTTGTTTCATGCGGGGCCTGCCGAAGAGGCGCTTGTTATCGGCCTGGGAAGCGGCGTTAGTTTGGGAGGGCTGACCACCGACTCTCATCTTAAAAAAATCGTATGCGTTGAATTGGAACCGGCCGTCAAACAAGCGCAAGGATTCTTTATCGATATCAATCGAAACGCCATTGAAGACCAGCGCGTGGAAGTTGTTTTGAACGATGCCCGGTATTATCTCTCCACGGCTTCACAGCGGTTTGACATTATTTCTTCGGAACCTTCGAATCCATGGATGGCGGGGGTCGCGAACCTTTACACCAAGGAAGCCTTTGAACTGGTGAAAAACCGTTTGAAACCGGGCGGCATCTTTTGCCAGTGGTTTCACAGTTACGCGATGGGACAAGAGGACTTTAAGATGGTGATTAAAACTTTTACTGAAGTTTTTCCCCATTCGATGCTGATGACCACAGGGAACGAAGATTTTTTCCTCATGGGATCAGTGGAGCCATGGAGATTTCAATATAAAGAGATGGAAAGTAAATTCATCGAAAACACTCAGATGTCCAATGATTTAACGAGAGTTGGTTTGGGACACCCTTTTTCCTTGATGGCGGCTTCTTTCTTGCTGGATGATTCCGATATGCGGAATTATTCAAAAACGGCGGTTGTCCACCGGGACGATAGACCGATTCTGGAATTTTCTGCGCCGCGATTCCTCCACCGGGGGGAAGGAATGGATATCAGCCGGAATTTGCTCGCTGCCAAAACCAAAATGGTGCCAGATGGTTTTCTCAGTGACAAACCGGATAATAAAAAAATGGCTCTTCTTTATAATTTGGCGGGAGAGGCGTTTATGCGGACGGGCCAAGCGAATCAGGCTTCCGATGCTTTTGAAAAAGCGTTCAAGCTGAATCCTTCCAATCCGCGAACATTGACCAACAAGGGCCGAATTTTTAATGCGATGGACCAGCATTTTCAGGCCGAAGAAATTTTTAAGAAGGCCATATCTTTGGATCATCAATACGCGCTGGCCCGATTTCATTTGGGAATGGTTTATTTGGAGCAGGGTTTTGAAAGCAAGGGATTGCGGTTGTTGGAAGAAGGGCTTCGCCTGGCTCCCGGGGATCCCATGGGCTCTCTGCAGGTGGCCCAAATTTATTCTCAGATGGGAAAGAACAAGGAAGCAGAAGCCCTTTTATTCAAGGCGCTTCATAAACCCATCGCCGATCCGGACCTCATGTTTCGCTTGATTCAGATGCACCAAGCATTAAAGTTAGAGAACAATAAAAAACCCCCACCCGCCTAGGCGGATGAGGGTTTTTCAGAAAACAATTTTTAATTTATCTACGAACCATTTTTGCGCGGGACACATCGCCTTGTTTATCAAGGAAATATAAAAATCCCTTTTCTTTTTTGATTCCGAGTTTCGTAACTTTCTGGGGTTTCCCGCCTTTCTTTCCGCCGCGGGCCATTTTCGCACGAGACACGTCACCTTGTTTGTCGATGTAATACAAGAATCCATCTTCTCTTTTGATTCCGGCTTTCGCCACTTTTTGCGCCATGAGTATGATCCTCCTTAAATTTAATTCGTCCGACAAGGTAAGAGTACATGAAGCGAAAAATCGATGTCAAGAAATTTCATGAAAATCTTCGACGGTAACCTTCTTTTCTCCGTCGGGATGGTATTATGATGGTGAATCAAAACACTATGAAACAGGAAAAATTGGTTTATATCGGATTGGGTTCCAATGAACGTCGACGGAAAACCCAATTGGAGCGGGCCCTGAGACTGGTGGGCGCTCTTCCCGGCGTCCGTTTGATCAGGGTTTCCCCGATGGTCCAGTCTGAGCCCGTCGGGGGACCGCCTCAGCGGGATCATTTTAACGGCGTCGCTAAGCTTTCTGTTTCATTGAGGCCCAAGCAACTCCTTGCTGAGTTAAAGAAAATTGAAAAGCGCCTGGGTCGTAAGGCCACCGGACCCAAATGGGGGCCGCGTCCGATTGATTTGGATATTCTGACCTACGGGAAATCCCGTATCTGCCAAAAGAATTTGGTCGTTCCCCATCCCCGGTATCATCAGCGAAGATTCGTTCTTGTTCCCTTTTGCCGCTTGGCCCCCCACTTTGTTCATCCTCTCTTAAAACGGACCAACAAGGCCTTGCTCCGTCGATTGACGCCTCTGGGGCAAAGAGTTACCATTCTCGCTCGATGGAAAAAAGATCGGTTTTATCCCTTCAAAAAAAGAAAATCGCCCGCCAACCCATAGTCGCGCTGACCTGTTACGACGCCTTCACAGCCCGCTTGATCGATGGCTCTGTGGACGTAGCTTTGGTGGGCGATTCCTTGGCCAATACCCGGCTTGGATATCCCAACACGCTTCCCGTCACCATGGATGAAATGCTCCATCACGTAAAAGCCTCTTCCC
>CAZJOE010000226.1:0-4186 GCA_964547555.1 uncultured Elusimicrobia bacterium
GGTATCGTTTGGGAGGGGGCGGGCAATCCGGGCTGTCCTTTACACTTCTTCCTCAGTGCAGGCTCCATTTGGCGGCGGATGTCTTACGGTTTCCCGTTGGAAATGTGGGGAATGTGGTTCGGTATTACGGAGCGGTTTCTTATAGCTTGGCGAAAGATTTTGAATTCAGAATTATCAGTGAGCGGCAAAACGGATACAGTGAAGTCCGCGGCGGAGCTACTTTTTATTGGTAGAAGCCGTCAGCGCTGCCGTGAAAAAATCAGCCACACGCGCTTCGTATTTGTCCCCTTCCTTTCGACGTCCTCCGATGTGATCTCCTCCCTCGACAATCCAAATTGATTTCGGTTCATGAGCTTTTTCGTAGAGAATTTTTGACATTTTGACGGGGATGATCCCATCTCTGTCTCCATGGATGAAGAAGATGGGGCGCGGAGAAATTTTGTCTAAATAGCGAACGGGATCGTATCGATTGGGAAGCAAGAAGGGATAGATGGGATACAAAATCCAGGTGATCATGGACCGTTTGCAGACGTCTCTGGCGATGGTTCGATAAGAAGGAAACGAAGATTCGATGACAGCCGCTTTCACTTCCGGCGATTGCGCCATAACGGGAATGGCCACAGCTCCCCCTAAGGATTGGCCAAAGACAACAATTCCCCCTTCTGGATTTCTATTTAATGTTTTCGCGAAGGCGACGGCGCCCAATCCATCTTCAATGGTCCGTTTGGGGTTGGATTTTCCTTCGGAATCTCCAAATCCTTCGTAGTCAAAGGTCAGCACGTCGAACCCGTAATCAACCAGAAAATGAGATCCCAGGAAATGATTGGACACATTTCCGTAATTCCCATGAAAATGAATCACGAGGCCTTTGGGCTTTTGCGCCGTTTTAAAATAAAGGCCCATTAGTTTTTTCCCGTTGGCGGAATCAAAACGCATCATTTCGTAATCCATGTTGAGTTTCTGCGGATCCACGTAAAGATTCTTGTTCGGATGGTAAAAAAGTCGCGTGGGAGCGCAGGCGGTGAGGAACAAAAAGGCGATTAAAATCGTTAGAGAAGACGCAGGTTTCATTTTTTATTCGTAACGAAGAGCTTCGATGGGAGATAGAAGAGAAGCTTTTCGCGCGGGCCAGAATCCAAAAACAATTCCCACGCTCGCTGAGAATACAAAGGCCAACGTAATAGATTGGGGCGTCACCACGGCCGCCCATCCGGCAAAGTGCGATAAAATAAAGGAGACGCTGCATCCTAATATAATTCCAATCACGCCTCCCAACGTCGATAAAACAGCGGACTCGATAAGAAATTGAGAAAGGATTGCTCGGCGCGCGGCCCCCACCGCTTTACGAAGTCCAATTTCACGGGTCCGTTCGCTGACCGATACCAACATAATATTCATAATGCCGATGCCGCCGACCAAAAGTGAGATCGTGGCCACAATCCCCAATAGAAGCGTGAATGTTTGGGTCGTGCTCGCCAAAGCCGCTTGGATGTCCGCCATGTTCCGTAGTTCAAAGTCATTTTCTTTGGAGGCGGGAAGCCGGTGCCTTTGCCGCATAAGGGCCGTGATGTCTTCCATCACTTCAGGCATGGTTCCGGCGTCATCGCATTGAATGGCGATATTGTTTAAATACTTTTTCCCCAAGACCCGGTTCATGGCGGTTCGCAGCGGAATGATGACGGTATCGTCTTGATCACGAAAACTGGTCGCCCCTTTTGCAGGGAGAATCCCGATGACTTGGAAATTGATGCGATTTATTTTCATTATTTTCCCAACGGGATTTTCCGTTCCAAACAGATTATTAACGACAGTTTGTCCCAGCAAAACAACCCGTTCCTGAAGCTCGTTGTCTCTGTCGGTGAAAAAGCGTCCGTAATACGCTTCGGAAGCGCGCATTGAGGCGTAGACTGGCAAGGCCCCCGTTAGTTGGGTGTTGGCGTTTTTATCCCCATAGACCACTTGAACCGACCCGTTTACGTTGCCATCCACCGCAACGATATGGTTGTTCACTTTGCCGATAGCGTCAATGTCATCAAGCGTTAACCGGCTCACACTGCCGGATTCTCCCCGCACGCCTCCCGTTCTGGGCGCTCCGGGACGCAGCGTCAAAAGATTTGATCCCAAACTCGCCAGACGCGCCTCGATGGCTTTCTGTGCTCCTCTTCCAACAGCCAGCATGGCGATGACAGCCGCAACGCCAATGAGAATTCCCAGCATGGAAAGGCCGCTTCTCACCTTATTGGCCAGAATGGCCTTAAGCGCGGATTGGCTGTATTCACGAAATTCCGTCCAATGAACCCCTTTGTGTCTGAGTCGAGAGCGATCGGCTGCTATTGTCGGCTGCGGTTTCTTTTTAATCTTAGAATCGTCGGCCACCACCATTCCATCTTTAATCCGAATGATCCGATTGGCATGGTCCGCAATCTCTGGTTCATGGGTCACCATAATAATCGTGATGCCGGATTGATTTAATTTTTTAAGCTGGCCCAAAATTTCCTCGGCTTGATCCGACGCTAAATTTCCGGTTGGTTCATCGGCAAAAATAATACGCGGACTGTTAACCAAAGCCCGGGCGATGGCCACCCGTTGTTGTTGTCCTCCTGAAAGTTCGTTGGGTCTGTGCATCATTCGGTCTTTAAGTCCCACGTCTTCTAGGAGTTTTTGAGCGCGTTCTGTTCGGTTGGGAAGACCTGCATAAATCATTGGAAGAGCTACGTTATCCAATGTGGTGGTGCGGGCGAGAAGATTGAACATCTGGAATATAAAACCAATCGTGGTGGAGCGCAGGGCGGCGCCTTCATCGTCAGAAAGGCGAGACACGTCCAATCCCAGAAGCCGGAACGTTCCGCTTGTGGGACGGTCGAGCAAGCCCAAAATTTGCATGAGCGTGGATTTGCCTGATCCGGAAGGCCCCATGATCGCCACAAATTCTCCTTCCTCAATGGAAAGGGTCACGCCTTTAAGAACTTTGAGTTCTTCTCCTCCCACTTGATAGGAGCGGGTGATATTTTCCAGTTCAATAAGGGCCATTAGCGACGTTGTCCCCCAGAACCGCCCATGACCAGCGGGCTTGAGGCCGAGGCTTTTTGTGGAGAATATCGTTTCGACATAATAACGATTTGATCTCCGGCTTGAAGACCCGCCAGAATTTCAACTTTGTCGGATCCTCTGAGTCCCACTTCCACCGGTTGAGATTTGGGCTTTCCCTTCTTTTCGGTCGGCAGAAAAACTTGTTTTTCTCCGGAACGACTTTCATTCAAAGCCGCGATGGGAATCAACAACGTATTTTTCTTTTGAGCAATGATAAGACTTACATTTGATGTCATTTGAGATCTAAAGAAAGGCGGAACGGTGTCCGGTTCAATTTTGACGCCGTAGGTAATAACGTTGGAAACATTTTTCCCTTCATAAAGGATACTTGCCACGTGCCCAGAAATGGATTGGTCGGGATAGGAATCCAGTGTGATTCTGGTGCGCATCCCGACCGTGATCCGGCCGATGTCCACTTCATCAACGCGGGCCAGGACAATGAGTTTGTCCGACAAGGCAAATAAAATATCGGCGGTAGAAACGGTTTGACCCACCACGGTGTTGCGAAGAATAACCACGCCGGAAAGGGGCGCGATGAGAGGAGTGGGTTTGTAGGTGTCTTCCCATTTTTTTAATTCTTGAGGTCCTTTGGCCCGCGCGGCATCCAAGATCGCGGCTCTGTCGCTCGAACTCATCCAGGCCAGAATCTGGCCTGCTTTTACTTTGTCCCCTTCATCCACCAAAAGTTTTTCAATTCGTCCTTGGATGGGAGGTTTTACTTCCACACGGTTAAGAGGCGCGACTTCACCCGTTGATTCAACCGTTTCTTCAATATCTCCCAGTTCTGCGGTCACGATGCGCGATTCAGTTTGGTTTGGGCCTCCTTTGGCTTTATATTTCGACCAGGTGAAATATCCGGCTGAAATTAAAATTACGACGCCCATCCATTTGATCCATTTTGTCTTCATCATTCCTCCAATGTTTTTCCGATGGCTCTTTCCCATGCGGCCCCCGCCACCACCGCGTCGCGCTCGGCCCGCAGCCGGCTTCGTTCAAAATTCACAAGGTCCGATACCACTCGTTCCCAATCCTCAAAAGACATGAGGCCGCTGGAATATCGCACATTGGCTTCTTCATTTCGTTGTTGAGAGGCGGT
>CAZJOE010000227.1:0-4089 GCA_964547555.1 uncultured Elusimicrobia bacterium
ATTTCTCCCAGGTACACCCACCGCCGAAGCGTGCAAACCGATATTTTTAGAAAGGACGCGGCCTCTTTTGTTGTCAGCAATCGCTGCGGCGGCGGTTGGTTATCCACACAGACCTACCTTCGGTTCGACGGCAAGTCAAGCTGGGATGAATGTTGGATTGAGGTACGCATAAATTAGGACGAGTCCTTACTTATGCTCTACCGCTTTGGGAATTTAATTTTCCGGGTGGGGGAAAAACTACCAGCCGTCGTAGGGAGAGGAAATCGGGAGGTCGAGCTGGCGATCAATCTGCCAAAGAAGCACCATTACGGCAGGTTTGCCGTTGGCTTGAAACGCCCGGCACTCGGCTTGATACCGCTGCGGGGAAGATGAGCCGAAATCGGTTCCGATCACTTCGCCGGGTAGTGTCAGATTGGAATTGTAGGCGCGAAAGATGACACTTGTGTCGGGAATTTTCCGGCCTGAAGGGATCCAGTCTGGAAACCGTTCGGAGGCGATGCAGTAAAGAACTTCAATGGTATGTGAAGTCCCATTCACGTGATAGTCCCCGTTCCTCGGCGTCCAAATCGGCGAGGGCTTTGAAGATTGACCGACAGTAGAGACAAGAGCGCCATCTCCGTTATGGGTATTTTGTGGGGGCGGGGGATCCGCGATGCCCGCCACAAGAATAGCGCAACGGCCGGGATGCCGGATCGCATAGCAATTTGCGGTCGCCTCCAAAGATGCGTCATACCTGTCCGACAGATGGTCGAGCACGTTCAGCCCGAACGACTGAAAGCTCAACATGTCCGGCATGAACAGCTTCGGATAAAAAACTTGAGCGGCGGCGCCAAGAAAGGCTTCTCTTTCGGTATGTTTCCTGATGGTCGGATCGTCGGAGTCGGGGCAGAATGGATCGATTCCCGCATGGGTTGGGCACATAAAGTGTGTGTTCTCGTGGCCGACGCTTATTCTCTTTCGTTTCCTTGGAGCCCCTTTATAAACGCCAATCGTTTTTTGTTCCCGCACAAGCCAAGCAGAAGTTGTCATGAAAACTTCGTGCAAACTTGAGTCCCCAGTTTCCTTCGGCGGATCCCGTTCTTCGATCTTCAGGCCGAGCCCATCGGCAATTGCTTCAACGGAAATGGGCGGGGTGAGAAAGTTGTGCCGCCGCATTTCACGGCGCACATAAGGAAGAGGTCCCCTGCCCAGAAAATCGTTGAAATGAGAGCTCACTTGCTCTTATCTTCCTTCTGAAGAAATTGGAGATAGCTTTCAAGTTTCTTTTTCCCTTCCTGCGACAATTTCTCAAACCCACGAAAGAGATATTTGTTGTTCGCCGACTCCACTTCTTTTTTTATATCTCCCTGCTCTGGGAGATAACCGCCGCAGGCGAGCAAGTGCTGGGGCGGAACGCCGTATCCATCGGCCAATTTTTTAATTGTTTCAGGTCTTGGCGATTCCCTCTTGCCGTTCTCGAGCTGCCAGAGATACGCTTCCGCAATGCCGGTTAGTTCAGCGGCAGCCTTCAACGTCAGCTTCCGATCCGTCCGGATCTTTTTAATGACCTCTCCGAAATCAACGGGCTCTGGCCTGTCATCCTTCTTTTCTTCCATTCAGAATTCTCCCTTTTTGTTTGCGACCTATCGACGGCAGTCTACGATTGCAAGCTATCTTTTGCAAGTAATATCTTAAAGCAGTTGCTTTACCTAATTATTTTCTTGTGCTATATTCGGACACTAGCAGTAGATAACTTTTATTTGCAGGAATCAAATGTGATTGTGAAATTAAAAACCCTAACTATGAAAAAACTTTTGGCAAGGCGGAATCTATCGCAGAACGCCTTTGCCCGGCGGCTTAGCGTGAGCAGCGCTTATATGTCCCAGATGCTCTGCGGCGACCGCAATCCGTCACCGAAACTACGGGAGCGGATTCTCAAGACTTTAAACGAAGCCCACAGCATGAGAGGGATTCCGCCGTTCCGGTTTGAAGATCTCTTCATGATTAGAGGAAGAGGATAACCATGAGCCAAAAACCGATTCAGTCCATTGCCAGCCTTTCGGCGTCATGGAGACGCTTGATCCGCCGATGCCACGACTTGTGGTTTGGAGAACTCTCGGATTGCCAAGTTAAACAGGGAAGCATTATCAAGGTGGAACGGTTTGTGAAAAGTGTTTTCACCAAACCCGCAACGCCAACACCGGCTTTCAACGAGTCGAAACCCATTCCCAATGCATGGCAGGCAGTGATGGCCATTTGCGAGAGAGATGCTGTCAGGACAATTCCAACCATAAAGATCGAAGCGGGAGAACCTGTCCGCGTTTGCATTGACGAAGGAGGATGGACGACAGATCTGAAATAAATCAGCGGGGCTACTCCCGCACCAATTCTTAACGACCGATAGCCGACCGAAAAACGGGGGCTGTTGGCACCTTGAAACCCAAGGAGCCAGCAGTCCCCTATTTTTTTGTCCCGACGGTCGAAATTAAAACCCAGGAGGACGCAAACCGTGAAAAAACCAACGGAGATGGAACTGAGGATGGCGAAAAAAAAAGAGTGACGACGCGAGACGAAGCTTTCGGCTGACAAGGGAGGACGGACAAGACGTGGAACAGGAAATGTTGATCATTATCGTACAGAAGCGCTGCCTTTATCGGCCTGATCATGAATCGGGCGCATCAATGGAGCAGTTCATGAGCTTTATTCTGGACAAAGCAATTCTCAATTTAATGGAGGCCCGAAAGGCACTGAAGCGCGGTCGAGAATTCCACACAGTTTCGATGGATCGGGACGTGGAAACGGAGGAAGGTGGAATTCAATCGTATTCCGAAACCATCTCCGACACAAATCGGTTGGGGGGGCCGCAGCGTTGTCCTTTCTCAAATACAGAATTCCTTTATGACACTGAACGAATGTTCCGGCGACTCAACAAAGAACAGCTCGAAATCGGCTCCTTAATAATTAAGGGCTATACGCCAAGCGAAATATCCCGCCTGATAAAAAAACCTCGAACCACCCTACATACCGAACTGCAGCGCATGGGTCGAATCATGGAAGACGATGGATTGAAGGATTATCTCCCGCCCGAATGCGACGCCTCGGAAAAATTTCCCGTGAAACCGGTAGAGGATAAGTAGGACACCATCATGGACAACGGCATTTACAAATTCGCATTTCGAGAAAACATTCCTTCCAAGGAAATTGAGGAATGCCTTTTCTGGTCAGCATTCAATACCGAGAGCATCTTTGGGAAAGCGAGGTTCAGGCTCGACAGCTCCTTTCACATCGACCGCCACCAAAGGATTGTGGTGATCGATAAATCCACGGATGTTGGGAAACACCTCGCACAACTCTTCACATCAGTCGCTTCACGGGAGTTCGGAGAAGAGGCATTTCGTGTGGAACGGCTTCTGGCCAAGTGGGCAAAACCTCCAACCGGTGTGCAAGCGGAGAGCGATAAATGATCCCCACTCCTGAGCGACTAGCCTTGACGCCTAAACACAACGTTGACCTCATCATTGAGGGCAAATCACATCTTTACGATGTGACCGCTGGGAACGTCACTGTCCGTTACCCCGGTGTCACAGGATTTCTCTCCGTCATCAACAAGCCGGCCCTCCTGCCCTGGGTGAAAAAAGAAGCGCTCGCCTCTGTTGAGTCTGCCCTTCTGAAACGCCTTGACGGAAAAGATCTCGCCAAAATCATTCTCAATAAGTCGTGGATTGAAACCGTCCTCAAAGAAGCCAAGAAACGTCCCGACCAAATAAAAGATCAAGCCGCTGACCTCGGCACTCAAGCCCACGCTTTCATTGATCTCATCATCCACGGTCAAGAACCCAAATCAGTCCCGGAAGCGATCGAGGGGCCAGTCCAATCCTTCCGGGACTGGTGGATGAAATCCGGCATTGAACTTGTGATGGGCGACACCAAAGTCGCGAGCCGGATCTATGGATACGGCGGGAGCTTGGATGCTCTCGGCCGGCGAAACGGCAACCTCATCATCCTCGATTGGAAAACCAGTTCCGGAATCTACACCGAGTATGCCCTCCAAGTCGCTGCTTACGCGCAAGCGTTCCACGAAACCTACGGCCTTCCCATTCATGAGGCGAT